>JBJXFX010000124.1:0-13032 GCA_046152925.1 Dehalococcoidia bacterium | reverse complement strand
TGCGGGCAGCCCTCTTCTCGTTTCTTCGCGGCCTCCGGGCTATTCGTCCTCTTCGGTCCCGACCATGAAGTCTTCTTCATCGCCTTCGATGTCGTCCGCTTCATCGAGGGGCTCGTCGTCGTCCAGCACGGCGGTCGCCGTCCGGCGGCCGCCAGCCTCGCGCTCGGCGAGCATCCGCTCGAGCTCCGCTTCCTCTTCGAGGAGCAGCGACTCCGGCAGGTCCAGCTCGGCGTGATGCTCGCGACGAGGCACGACGATCTCGCTCCGCGCCGGGATCAGCTTGCCGATGATGACGTTCTCCTTGAGGCCGCGCAGCCGGTCGACCATGCCGTCGACAGCCGCGTTCGTGAGCACGCGGGTCGTCTCCTGGAAGGAGGCGGCCGCCAGCCACGAGTCGGTGTTCAAAGAAGCCTTGGTCACCCCGAGAAGGACCGGCTGGGCCGTCGCCGGCTCGCCGCCCTCCGCGATGACGTTGTTGTTCCGCTCTTCGAACTCCCGCCGGTCGACGAGGTCGACCGGGAGGTAGCCAGTGTCGCCCGGATGGTCCACCTTCACGCGGCGGAGCATCTGCCGGACGATCACCTCAATGTGCTTGTCGTTGATGTTCACGCCCTGGGACTTATAGACCTTCTGGACTTCATCAACCATGTACTTACGGACCGCATCCCGGCCCTGGATGGCGAGGATGTGTTGCGGGTTCTTCGCGCCTTCGGTGAGCTGGGCGCCAGCATTCACGTAGTCGCCAGTCTCGACGAGCAAGCGCGACGCCGCCGGAATGGCGTACTCGCGCTCTTCCCGTTCTTCGTAGATGACCTGGATCCGGCTCCCCATCACGCGGGCCGTCCCGCTGATCCGCGAGAAGACCTGCTCGGCGACCGCCTTCGTGTCCGCGGGCGCGACGTGGCCCGCGGCGAGCACCGCACCAGCGGAGACGTGTTCCCCGTCCTTCACGGTCGGCGAACCCCCAACCGGCACCGCATACTCTTCGACGAGCGTGTCGAGGTTCGTGATTCGGACGAGCCTGCGCTCGTTCTCGGCCACGACCTCGATGGACCCGTCGATCTCGCTGATGATCGCCTCGCCCTTCGGGGCGCGGGCTTCGAACAGCTCCTCGACGCGAGGGAGGCCGCTCGTGATGTCCGTCTGGCTCGCGACACCACCCGTATGGAAGGTGCGCATCGTCAGCTGCGTGCCGGGCTCGCCAATGGATTGGGCAGCGATGATCCCCACCGCCGTCCGCAACTTGACGATGTCGCCGCGGCCGAGGTCGCGGCCGTAGCTCTGCGCGCAGATCCCGCGCTCGCACTGGCAAGCAATCGGCGAATACACGTGGACGCGCTTCAGCTGGCGGGCGGCGATCTCGCGGACCGCCTCCTCCGTGATCAGCTCGTTCCGGTCCACCAGGACCTCGCCGGTCTCCTCGTCGATGATCGGCTGGTTTGCGTAGCGCCCGAAGATGCGGTCTTCCATGTTCTCGACCGCGTCGGGCCCTTCGCGCTCCACCCAGATGCCCGCGCAACCGAGGTCGCACTCTTCCTGGGTGATGATCACGTCCTGCGCTACGTCGATCAGCCGGCGCGTCAGGTAACCGGAGTCAGCCGTTCGGAGCGCGGTGTCGGCCAGACCCTTGCGCGCGCCGTGCGTCGAAATGAAGTACTCGAGGACCGTAAGGCCCTCGCGGAACGACCCGCGGATCGGCAGCTCGATGACGCGGCCGTTCGGGTCGGCCATGAGGCCGCGCATACCGGCCATCTGGCGGATCTGCGTGATGTTGCCCTTGGTGCCCGAACTCGCCATGTAGTTCAGCGAGCCGTATTCCGACATCCGGGCCTTGATCGCGTTTTCTACCTGAGCAGTGGCCTTCTGCCAAACGTTGACCGTGCTCTGGTAGCGCTCTTCCTCGGTGATGAAGCCCATCTCGTACTGGTCGCGGAGTTCGTCGACCTGGCTGTCGGCTTCTCGCAGGAAGCCCGGCTTCTCCTTCGGGACCTGGATCTCGTGGATGGCGATCGTGACGCCACTGCGCGTCGCGTAGTGAAAGCCCGTGTTCTTGATCCGGTCGACCACCTCGGCCGTCGCTTCGCCGCCCATCTGCCGGTAACAGAGCGCGACCACTTCGCGCAGATGCGGGCGGTCCATCACGGCGTTCTGGAACGGCACGCCTTCGGGCAAGACCTCGTTGAAAATGATCCGGCCGACCGACGTGACAATGAACCGGCCCCTGGCGAGCCCGTTCGCGTTCAGCACCGGCTCTTCGAGGCCGTCCGCCCCGAACACCGGCCGCTCGGTCCGGACCCGGATCGGCGAGCGAAGCTCGACGACGCCGAGGTCGAATGCCAAGCGCGCCTCTTCAAACGAACCGTAGGTGCCTTCCGAACCGTGTCCCGCGTCCGCGAGCCGGTAGGCGCCGCGTCCGTTCAGGTCGATGTCCGTCATGTAATAGCAGCCGAGCACCATGTCGAGCGACGGCGCGACAATCGGGTTGCCGCTCGCCGGCGAAAGCAGGTTGCGCGTCGAAAGCAGCACCTGCTTCGCTTCCGCCACAGCCTCGCGGCTCAGCGGCACATGCACGGCCATCTGGTCGCCGTCGAAGTCCGCGTTGAACGCCGTGCAGACCAGCGGGTGAAGCTGGATCGCCGACCCTTCGATCAGCACCGGTTGGAACGCCTGGATGCCGAGGCGGTGGAGCGTTGGCGCGCGGTTCAGGAGCACCGGCCGGTCACGAATGACCTCGTCCAGCACGTCCCAGACCTCGGGGCGGGCGCGCTCCACGATCCGCTTTGCGCTCTTAATGTTGTGCGCGAGCCCCTTCGCCACCAGCGAATGCATCACAAACGGCTTGAACAGCTCGAGCGCCATCTTTTTTGGCAGCCCGCACTGGTTGAGCTTCAGCTCCGGGCCGACCACGATCACCGAACGGCCCGAGTAGTCCACGCGCTTGCCGAGGAGGTTCTGGCGGAACCGCCCCTGCTTGCCCTTGAGCATGTCGCTGAGGCTCTTGAGCTTGTGGTTGCCGCTCCCGCTCACGGCGCGGCCACGGCGGCCGTTGTCGATCAGGCTGTCGACCGCCTCCTGGAGCATGCGCTTCTCGTTCCGGATGATGATCTCCGGCGCGCCGAGGTCCAAGAGCCGCTTCAACCGGTTGTTCCGGTTGATCACGCGGCGATACAGGTCGTTCAGGTCGCTCGTCGCAAACCGGCCACCATCGAGCTGCACCATCGGTCGCAGGCTCGGCGGCAACACCGGCAGGACTTGCAAGACCATCCACTCAGCGTGGTTGCCGGACTCGCGCAGCGACTCGACGACGTTCAGGCGCTTCGTCGCCTTCTTCCGCCGTTGGCCGCTCGCCGTCAGGATCTCCTGCTTCAGCTTCCCGCGCATGGCATCGATGTCGACGCGCTGGAGGACCTTGAGCACCGCCTCGGCCCCCATCGCGGCACGGAACACGTGCCCAAACAGGTCCGAAAGCTCGCGATAGCGCGTCTCCGTGAGGAGCACCACGCGGTCGTCGCGGATCGGGTCGGCAAGGCTCTCAAGGTCGTCGATCCGCTCGCGGTACTGCTGCTCGACCTCTTCGCGGACCTGCCGCTCCTTCTCCTGGAGCGGGTGCAGCTCATCGAAGAGGGCCGCCTTTGCCTCGTCCAGCGCCGAGTCCGCCACCAGGCTCTCGGCGTCCTTCAGCTTCTGGGTCTCCTTGTCGAAGGCCACGAGGCGCTTGTCGCCTTCGCGCTGTACCTTCGTGATCGTCGCCTTCGTGACCTTTACCCCGGCCTCGACGATGTTGTCGCCAAGGATCGAGATCGCGGCCTCCAGCGGCGTCGCGAGGGAGCCCTCAGCCGTCGCCACGTTCCGGGCCACGGCCGCGGCAAGCGCGTCGCGGGAGATCTGGCGCTCCGCCTCGATCAGCTTCACGCGCTCGGCCACACGCTCCTGAAGCTGCACGTTCGCAGCCTGGAGCTCGGCCTCGAGCTTCTCGCGCCGCGGGCGGATGTCTGCGACCCGCTCGTCCACGACCTTGAGCAGCTCCTGACGGAGCCGGTCCAGCTCATGCTGACGTGCGCCCTCGTCCACCTCGGTGATCATGTACTGAGCGAAATAGAGCACACGCTCAAGGTTGCGCGGCGACATGTCGAGCAACAGCCCAAGCTTGCTCGGCGTCCCCTTCACGAACCAGATGTGGCTCACCGGGCTCGCGAGCTCAATGTGCCCCATGCGCTCGCGGCGCACCTTTTCGCGCGCCACTTCCACGCCACACTTGTCGCAGATGATGCCCTTGTAGCGGACGCGCTTGTACTTGCCGCAGTAGCACTCGAAGTCCTTCGTCGGCCCGAAGATCTTCTCGCAGAACAGCCCATCCTTCTCGGGCTTCAGCGTTCGGTAGTTGATGGTTTCGGGTTTCGTGACCTCGCCATAGGACCACGAGCGGATCTGCTCGGGGCTGGCGAGGGAAATGCGGACCTGGTTGAAGTCGTTAACTTCGAGCATCGCTGAAAATGTCCTCCGCTTCGAATCCCGAGAGGTTGATGTTCAAGTGCGGGACATCGGCGCCTTCGTCGATCAGCGACATCGCCCCGGTTTCATCGTTCGAAACCTCGACCGAAAGGCCAAGGCTTTGGAGCTCCTTCACGAGGACCTTGAACGATTCGGGCACGCCCGGCTCGAGCACATCCTCGCCCTTCACGATCGCTTCGTAGGTCTTCACGCGTCCGACGACGTCGTCAGACTTCACCGTGAGCAGTTCCTGGAGGATGTGCGCGGCGCCATACGCTTCGAGCGCCCACACCTCCATTTCCCCGAAACGCTGGCCGCCGAACTGCGCCTTCCCACCCAACGGCTGCTGCGTGATCAGCGAGTACGGCCCCGTGCTTCGGGCGTGGATCTTGTCCTCTACAAGGTGGATGAGCTTAAGCATGTAGATGTAGCCCACCGTGATCGGCTGGTCGAACATGTCGCCCGACCGGCCATCGCGGAGCACCATCTTGCCAAAGAGCGGCGGCGGGACGTTCGTCTCCTTGTAGACGCGGTTCGCCAGTTCCTCCAGCTCCTCCATCGACAAGCCCGTCGCGTCGGGATGTCCCGATTCTCCGAGCCAAATCTCCAGACAGGCCCGCTTCGCGGCGCCGGGTTCCGGCGCAGTCCAGATCGGCGCGGCCGTGTAGCCGTGCTCCTCCGTCCAGGTCACCGCCCGCTGGAGCTCGAAGCCCCGGTCGCGCGGGTCGATGTAGAACACCGCGCCCGACTCCATCGCCATCCAGGCGCGAGCGATGGCGTCTTCGATGTCCGTGTCGTTCGCCCCGTCGAACACGGGTGTCACAGCCCGGAAGCCGAGCGTGTTCGCCGCCCAGCCGAGGTGCGTCTCCAGCACTTGGCCAATGTTCATGCGGCTTGGGACGCCGATCGGGTTGAGGATGATGTCCACCGGAGTGCCATCAGCCAGGTACGGCATGTCTTCGCGGGGCAGGATCCGGCTGATCACGCCCTTGTTCCCGTGGCGGCCCGCCATCTTGTCGCCTTCCGAAATCTTCCGGCGCTGGGCAATACCCACGCGGACGAGCTTGTTCACGCCCGCCGGCAGCCCTTCGTGGTCATCGCGGCTAAAGACCCTGACGTCGATCACTTTGCCGCGTTCGCCGTGCGGGACGCGAAGGCTCGTGTCCTTCACCTCGCGCGCCTTCTCACCGAAGATGGCGCGGAGCAGCTTCTCCTCCGCCGTCAGCTCCGTTTCGCCCTTCGGCGTGATCTTGCCGACGAGGATGTCGCCCTCGCGCACCTCCGCGCCGATCCGGATGATCCCGTCCTCGTCGAGGTCGGCCAGGCTCTCCTCGCCGACGTTCGGGATGTCCCGCGTGATCTCCTCGGGCCCCAGCTTCGTGTCGCGCGCCTCAACCTCGTGCTTCTCGATGTGGATCGAGGTGAACTTGTCCTCGCGGATCAAGTTCTGCGAGATGATGATCGCATCTTCGAAGTTGTAGCCCTCCCAGCTCATGAAGGCCACGAGCACGTTCTGGCCCAGCGCCAGGTCGCCGCCCTGCGTACTCGAACTGTCGAGCAACGGCTGGCCCGCCGAGACGCGTTCGCCCCGGAAGACCAGCGTCCGCTGATTCAGGCAGGTGCCTTGGTTCGAGCGCGTGAACTTCACTAGCGGGTAGGTCTTCGTGCCCAGGTCCGGGTCGTCGTACTTCACGACGATCCGGTTGCCGCTCGCCTCGATGACTTCGCCAGGAGCGTCCGCCGTGACGACGTGGCCGCTATCGACCGCGGCCCGCCGCTCAACACCCGTGCCCACCAAGGGGACTTCCGGGCGCACCAGCGGCACGGCCTGGCGTTGCATGTTCGAGCCCATCAGCGCGCGGTTTGCGTCGTCGTGCTCCAGGAACGGGATCAGCGCCGTAGCGACCGACACCATTTGCTTCGGCGAAACGTCCAGGAAGTCCACCTGCTCCGGCGTCACCATCCGGAAGCCGTCTTGGACGCGCGTCTCGACGCGTTCATCCAGGAAGTGGCCCTGGGCGTCCAGCGCTGCAATCGCCTGGCCGACCGTGTATTTGTCCTCTTCGTCGGCCGTGAGGTAGCGGATCTCGTTCGAAACGAACGGGCGAACCGGCACGCGGCCGCCCCAGCGCTTCAGCCGCGCGAGCACGTCGCCGTCCACCGTGTCTCCGCCCTTGGCGATCGCCGTCCCGGTCGAATCCACCACGTCGAAGCGGACCTCGCGGCCCACAACATCTGGGTCCTCCGGCGAAAGCTCCGAGGTCACCACACGGTAGGGCGTCTCGATGAACCCGAAGTCGTTCAGCCGCCCATAGGTCGCCAGCGAGCCGATAAGGCCGATGTTCGGGCCTTCCGGCGTCTCGATCGGGCAAATCCGGCCGTAATGGCTATGGTGCACGTCACGCACGTCGAAGCCGGCGCGGTCGCGCGAAAGGCCGCCAGGGCCGAGCGCGCTCAAGCGCCGCTTGTGCGTGATTTCCGCCAACGGGTTCGTCTGGTCCATGAACTGCGAAAGTTGGCTGCCCCCGAAGAACTCCTTCATCGCGGCCACAACCGGCCGGATGTTGATCAGCGCGCTCGGAGTCGCTTCCGCCGGGTCCGTGATCGTCATCCGCTCGCGGACGACGCGCTCCATGCGAAGCAAGCCCACGCGGAACTGCTGCTGGATCAACTCGCCCACTGCGCGCACCCGGCGGTTGCCCAGGTGGTCGATGTCGTCCTTATGGCCGCGGCCATTATTGATGCTCACCTGCTCCGCGATGATCGACACGAGGTCGTACGGCCGCAGCCAGCGCTGCGTCGTCGGCTTCGCCAACTCCAGTCGCTTGTTCAGCTTGTGGCGGCCAACCCGGCCCAGGTCGTAGCGGCGCGGGTTGAAGAACAGCGTGTTGATCAGGTTGCGCGCGTTCTCCAGCGTTGGCGGGTCCCCCGGCCGGATGCGCCGGTAGAAGTCCAGCAGCGCCTCGCGCTTGTTCTTGCTCGGCTCCTTCGACACGGTCGTCTTCATGTACTCGGTGTCCGAGTTGTCGACGTGCGCGAACATCGCGATCACACGCTCGTCCGTGCCGATCTCGTCCTCAAGGTCACGCAGCGCAGCGTCGCGCGCCTTCTCGTCCTCAGGCGCCCTCGAACCCTCGAGCCGGGCCTGGGCGGCGAAATACTTCGCGTAGCGCGGGTTGTCGGCGTCGCCAGGCAGGAGCCCTGGCACGTCGATCGCCCGGACGAGCGTCGACACCGGGATCTTCCGCTTGCGGTCGACTTTCACCGAGACCACATGGCGGTTCGAGGTCTCGAACTCCAGCCAGGCGCCGCGGTTCGGGATCAGCTTGGCAAAGCAGAGGCGCCGGCCGCTCGCCGGGTCCGTCTCGATCGTGTAGTACACGCCCGGCGACCGCACGAGCTGGCTCACTACCACGCGCTCAGCGCCGTTGATGATGAACGTGCCCTTGTCCGTCATGATTGGGAAGTCGCCGAAGAAGAGCCGTTGCTCTTTAATCTCGCCAGACTCCTTGATCCGCAGCTCGACATCGACGAACAGCGGTGCGGCGTACGTCATGTCACGCTCGCGGCATTCCGCCTGCGAGTGCTTCGGGTCGCGGAACTCGTAGTCGCCGAAGATGAGGTCCATCTTCGAGCCAGTGAAGTCTTGGATCGGCGAGATTTCGTCGAAGAGCTCGCGCAGACCGGGCTTGGTATCCTCCGAGTCGCGCGGGGACGGGTGCCGCGTAAACCATTGGAAGCTGTCGACCTGGACCTTAATCAGGTTCGGGACATCGAGGACGTTGGCGATGTGACCGTAGGTTTCAACAGCAAGCGGGGCGAAAGCACCCGCCCGCACCACGTCACGCGTAGTGCTGGTCATCCTGTGGCAACTCCTTCAGGACTGGGTATGCGACTGACGCAATACAACGAAGGCCGATTGATGGTTCATTCGGGAGATGGGCATGGAAAGCCGCAGCCAGCATACCGCGCCGCGGGCCATGGGGTCAAGCTACACGCAAGCCTGCGAGGCAACTTCTCGCAGCTTCTGATACACGCCCCTCACGGGCACTTCGGCCACAGATATGAGGCCAACGCGAACAGATTGGTATCCTCGCGCGCCCCTGTCAAGCACTGGGCGGCGTTGATTATGGTGCCTTGAATCACCCGCGTTCCGGCGGCGGCGCGCGATGGCGTCAGCGTCACGGCCCACCCGCACGCAGCTGCTTCGAGACGAGGACCGCTCCACCATTGAGCCGACGGTTGCTTCGGTTGCGAAACGACCGTTCACGCAACCTCACCGGGCGCCAACAGCAAAGAACGGAGGCATCTCTGCCTCCGTTCTTTCTGTGTCGTATCGATCCGAACTCGGCTAGCCCACGGCCACCGGCTCCGGCGCCCGCACCGCCGCGAACTCCAGCCCGTCGCCCTCATCGGCTGGCTTCCGGGTCACCTTCACCGTGTCACCCACGCCGAAGTCCCCGGCAAGCAGCATCTCGCTGAGCTTGTCCTCGATGCTGTCCTGGATGACGCGGCGCAACGGCCGCGCGCCGAACACTTGGTCGTAGCCCTTCTCGCCCACCCAGTCCTTCGCCTCCATCGTCACCTCAAGCGACATGCCCTTTTGGAAGAGCTGCTTCTCGACCTTCTTGAGCTCGATCTCGACGATTTTCCGGATGTCTTCCTTGTTCAGCGAGCGGAACACCACCGTGCTGTCGATCCGGTTCAGGAACTCGGGCTTGAAGACGTTCTTCAGCTCCGCAGTCACCTTCTCCTTCATCCGCTCGTAGCGCTCCTGCTCGCCCTTCTCCTCGCTTCCGCCCGCCGTCCCGAAGCCGAGCTTCGAGTCGCGTTTGATCAGGTCGGAACCGACGTTCGAGGTCATGATCAGGATCGTGTTGCGGAAATCCACCTTGCGGCCCTTCGCGTCGGCCAGCCGGCCTTCGTCGAAGATCTGGAGGAGGAGGTTCCAGACCTCGGGGTGCGCCTTTTCGATTTCGTCAAGCAGGATCAGACAGTACGACTTCCGCCGCACCTGGTCCGTCAGCTGGCCACCGTCGTCGTAGCCGACGTAGCCCGGAGGGGCCCCGACCAGCCGCGAGACCGTGTGCTTCTCGCTGAACTCGCTCATGTCGAGCTTAATCATGTTGTCGACGCTATCGAACATGAACTCCGCGAGCGCGCGGGCGAGCTCGCTCTTGCCCACGCCCGTCGGCCCACAGAAGAGGAACACGCCGATCGGCCGCCGCGGGTCCTTGAGCCCCGCACGGGCCCGGCGCACAGCCCGGGCGATCGACTCGATCGCCTCGTTCTGGCCAATGATCCGGCTCCGCAGCGAATCTTCCATTCGCAAGAGGCGGGCGCTCTCCTCGCTCGCGATCCGCGCCACCGGGATGCCCGTCCACATCGAGACGACTTCGGCGACATCGTCACCGCTCACGACCGGCGTGGCGATGCCCCGCTCGCCCTCTTTCCAGTCGCCCATCTCGTTGATCTTGTCTTGAAGCTTCATCTCCCGGTCACGAAGCTCCGCGGCGTACTCGTATTGCTGCGCCGCGATCGCCGCGTCCTTCTCCCGCCTCAGGCTTTCGAGGCCCTTCATCGCTTCTTTCAGCGATGGCGGCGTCGCCGCACGCCGGATCCGCACGCGGCTCGACGCCTCATCGATCAAGTCGATCGCCTTGTCCGGCAGATACCGGTCGATGACGTAGCGGGCCGAAAGCTCTGCCGCTTGGTGCAACGCGTCGTCGCTGATCTTCAGCTTGTGGTGCTCTTCGTACCGCGGGCGGATCCCTTTCAGGATCTCGATCGACTCCTCGACGCTCGGCTGCTCGACGACCACCGGCTGGAACCGGCGCTCGAGCGCAGCGTCGCGTTCGATGTGCTTGCGATACTCGTCCAGCGTCGTCGCGCCGATGCACTGCATCTCGCCGCGCGCCAACGACGGCTTGAGGATGTTCGCCGCGTCGACGGCGCCCTCCGCCGCACCGGCCCCTACGAGCATGTGCAGCTCGTCAATGAAGAGGACGCAGTTCCCAGATCCCTTGATCTCTTCGATCACCTTCTTCAGGCGCTCTTCGAACTCGCCGCGGTACTTCGTGCCCGCCACCAGCGAGCCGATGTCCAGCGTCAGCAGGCGCTTGCCCTGCAGCGTCTCCGGGACATCGCCGCTCACGATCCGCTGCGCGAGCAGCTCGGCGATCGCGGTCTTGCCCACGCCTGGCTCGCCGATCAGGACGGGGTTGTTCTTCGTCCGGCGGGAGAGGATCTGCACGACGCGCTCAAGCTCGTTCGAACGGCCGATCACCGGGTCCAGCTGGTTGTTGCGCGCGGCCTGCGTCAGGTCGATCCCGAGTTGGTCGACTGTGGGCGTCCGCGTCGTCGAGCGCGAACCGCCCGCCGCCGCCGTTTGCGGCTGCGACTGGCTCAGGATCCGCGTCGTTTCCGCCCGCACGCGCTCCAGGTTCACGCCCAGGCTCTCAAGGACGCCAGCGGCGATCCCCTCGCCTTCGCGCACCAGGCCGAGCAGCAGATGCTCTGTCCCGATGTAGCTGTGCGTCAGCCGCCGTGCCTCATCGACCGCAAGCTCGATCACCTTTTTGGCCCGTGGCGTCAGGCCGAT
Source organism: Dehalococcoidia bacterium (assembly GCA_046152925.1). Lineage (GTDB taxonomy): Bacteria > Chloroflexota > Dehalococcoidia > Tepidiformales > Tepidiformaceae > CAMAUF01. The sequence goes on along the minus strand of JBJXFX010000124.1, from coordinate 1,940 downwards.
TTCGCCCAACACCGTCCGGTCGCCCCGGCCGATGATGAACTCCACGGCCGAACGGACCTTGTTCAGCTCAACGCCGAGGTTCGCCAGCACCTTGGCCGCCACGCCATCGCCCTCGCGGACGAGGCCCAGCAGGATGTGCTCCGTGCCGATGTAGTTGTGGTTGAAGCGGTGGGCTTCTTCCTGGGCGAGGGTGAGGACGCGCCTCGCCCGTTCCGTAAACTTGTCAAACCGGTCGGCCATTTGAGCAACCCCCTGGGACCGAATGGGCGCGAGGTCAGGAGGATGACGGTTCCCCGTCGCCCTCTGCCGCGGGTGCGAACATGTTGTTCGCTTCGGCGTCCGCAAACGCCTTGGCAAACGCGTGGGCGACAGCCGAAACCGGCTCGGGGTCGCGCGCGACCGCTTGTTCGATCGCCTCGGCGGCCGTGCGGGGTGCTGGCCGCGGCGCAGGGCGGTTGCCCTCGCGCGCCGGAAGGCCGAACTGCTCACGCACGTCGTCGGGGTAGTCGATCACTTGGCCGTTCGCGTCGAAGGCGAAGCCCATGGCTTCGGAATCGCTGCGCGCTTGGCGCAGGCTCAAGCCCAGCCGATGCCGGTCCTTTTCGATCCGCACCAGCTTCACCGGCACGACATCGCCCTCCTTCACCACGTCCTTCGGGTGTTGGATGCGGCGGCTCGAAAGCTCGGAGATGTGGATGAGCCCTTCGACCGGCCCATCCAGCCGCACAAAGGCGCCGAACTGCATCAGCTTCGTCACCCGGCCGATCAAGATCTGCCCGATCACGAAGCGGTTGACCGAACTGTCCCACTTCTCCGGCTGAGCCCGCTTGAGCGACAGCGAGATCTTCTTCGTGTCCCGGTCGATCTTGAGGATGTACGCCTGGACTTCGTCCCCGACGTTAAACAGGTCCTTCGCCTTCTTGCCGCGCTCCCAAGTGAGCTCGGTCATGTGTGCCAAGCCGTCGGCGCCGCCGAGATCCACGAACACGCCGAAGTCGGTGATCGACGAGACTCGGCCGATCTTGATTTCGCCCTCTTGGAGGTCGTCAAGGACCTTGTCCTTCTGCTCCTTGCGGTGTTCGGCCATGGCCGCCCGTTCGGAAAGGATGACGCGGTTTCGCTTCCGGTTGAGCTCAATCACCTTGAGCTTCACGGCCTTGCCCACCAGGCTCGCCAGCGCCGTCGCGGCGTCCGGGTCGTCCCGGCGGACGCTATCGACTTGCGAAAGTGGGACGAAGGCGTTCACGCCCTCGACGTTCACGAGGATGCCGCCACGGTTGTGGCCGGTCACTTGCGCATCGAACACGGCGTTCGCCTCGAACCGCTCTTGGAGCAGGTCCCAGCCCTCCTCGCCGCGCGCACGGTCCAGCGACACGATCGCATGGCCCTCCGCACTCGATGGCTGGAGCACCATGACCTTCACGGTGTCGCCGGTCTTCAGGCGTGCAGCGCCCTCGACGCCCAGCGAGAGCATTTCGTTGTTCGGGATGACCGCTTCCGTCTTCGTGCCGACGTCGACGATCAGCCCGTCAGGCGAAGCGCCCATGACCATCCCTTCGACGATTTCTCCGCGGCGGAGGTGTCCCGGCTGGGCGGCTTCCAGGTCGAGCAGCGCCCCCATGTCCATTTCGGCCATGTCGGCCTCGGCCAGGGTCTGGGTGGGCTGGGCGGTTTCGGTTGACAAAGGATGGCTCCGGTTGGGGCTCGCACCTCAGAGGGCAAGGTGGGCCACGATTGAATGGGTGGAACCCAGTGTACCAGCCGCCGATCCTTGTAAGGAAGCAAAAAACAGACGGGTCAGATTTCTCGCAATGGCCCAGAAACAAGAACGCCGCGGACACTTCCGCGGCTTTTCTTGGGTACCGGCAGCGGCCTATTTTCCCACTGGGTTGCCCCGGTAGTATCGTGAGCGCTGAAGCGTTTCACTTCCGTGTTCGGGA
>JBJXFX010000123.1:0-4173 GCA_046152925.1 Dehalococcoidia bacterium | reverse complement strand
GCAACAGCTTCGCCAGCGCTCACGACCCCACCGGCGCTCGTGACGGGGTCGTCTTGGCGCGGGACCGCCGGGCGGGTGGTTTCAGCTCGACGTACTCGTGGATCTCGTGCTTGGCCACCGGGTGCCGGTCCTTGTAGTCGTTCGACTGCGCCCGCCAGACCAGCTCACTCCGGAGGTCGTTGAATTCCTGAGCGTCCGCACAGCTGACCGGCCCGGAGCCGGAGCCCATCGCGCCCCCAACGTCCTCGTGCAGCGCCCGCACGAATTGGCGGAGGAATCGGTCCCAGCGCGTGCGCGAGGCCCCCGGGATCACGACGCTAAGGGTGATGTGCTCGTGCGGTTGGGTGGGATCCATTGGTGCCTCCGGCCCGGGTCAGCGGGCGAAAAGATAGGCCGCCTGGCGCCACGTACGGCGGACAGCGGCCCTTCGGAGGAATCGTTGCTACGATGCCCGGCAGGTCCGCGCTGTCTCACCGCCAGCGCTGGCTTAGGGGCCGTCCTGGCGCGCTAACGCCGGGCGGTCCCGCCTTCCCTCGAACCGTACGCCTGTTCGGGCGCCGGCTGCAATAGGCTGCCGAACGCCCCCTGGTCCTGCTCCGCCGCCACCACCACCCGCTTTGGCCAGCTCGTACGTCCGCCCCGCCCAGCCCACCGCCGCCGCCACGATGTCGCGCACCTCGCCTTTCTGTTCCATCGGTGCCGGTAAATAACCGGCACCGACCTTTCCTTCTCCTGGCTGTGCCTGCGTCGCGGCCTTTCGGCACGCCGCCCGCTCGCGTTCCCGGTCCTCAATCGCCCGCGCGATCGCCACCCGCTCGGAGGGCACGAAGTCCTTGCGGGCTCAGCCGGCGGTCACAACGCCGGGCTGGCCCTGGCGCTTCAGAGTCAGGTCGATCTCGCGCGTGAGCTGGTCGACGTCGCCGACGAAGCCGTGGAAGTTGATGATCGTCTGCTGGGGCGGGAGGTTGACGGCCGCGCCTCCGCTCGAAACCCCGGGCGTCTCAGGCGACTGTACCCAGCGTTCGCCATCCCAGGCGACGCGCGCGTTCCCCGTGCCGTAGGCGTCACCGACCTGAGGCTTCGTGGGCATGAGCGCGACCTGGCCGCCGCCCACGCCGGTAACGACCGCTCCGCCGGCCGCCGTCCACCGGGACGTGTCCCCTGCCCGTTCGCGCAGCGCTGGGCTGCCCATGACGGCCCAGAGCGGGACGGATGTCGACAGGTCCACACCATTGGCGCCCGAACGCCTCCACGCCTCAGCCACTTCCGCGCCCACCGCTTCGACCGCGTCGAGCATGTCCGGAAGGGAGTTCGCGAGACCTACCTCGATGCCTGAGCCGAGGCCTTCGCCGATCATGATGCCGCGCTTTGACGGGCTGAACGGCCACAGGTCTCCAAGAGCGTCCTTGACGGCGTCATAGACACGCTTCGCCATGTTGAAGGCGGCGGTGTAGAGGCGTTCGGACATGCCGGCAAACGCGCTGATCAGACCGGTCGCGATCTTCTCCGGGACCTCGAGGATTTCGAGCAGCTTCCCCTTGATGAGGTCCACGTTGGCCGTGATCGTGTTCCATACTCCGAGGAAGGCGGCCCCGATCTTCGGCGGCCACTCGGTGACGGCTGTGGTGACGAAATCAATGGCGACAGCGATCGACTTGATGAACCCGGTGACGGTGTTAATAGCCCCTACGATCGTCCCCGTGAGGATCGTGGCGAGAATCTCCAGCGACACGATGAGCGCGGCCACGGCCACCGCACCCAGCACCCCGAGCGCCTTCCCGAGTGGCTCCAACAGCGGAGACAACGGCCTAAGTGCTTCGCCGAGGTCGTGGAACGCTCGCCCTACTCCCGCCAACGAGTCCCCAACCGCGCGAAGGTCGTCCTTCAAAGACTGGATCAGGTGCTCGGCGAAGGGCTTTAGGAACGCCATCACAGGCGCCAGTGCTGCTGCCACCTTATCCCACGCGGCCGCCCAATTCGACGTGTCGCCGCCGCCCTCTTTGACCTTGTCCCAGGGGAACTTTGCGACCGCGTCGGACATCCGCGACCACGCCTCCGCCATGGCGCCCCAGGCGGCGTCGCCCACGGCCGTCAGGGCGTCCCACGCGTAGCCGGCCGCCTTTTCAAGCAGCGGCTGGATCACCTCCCAGGCTTTCTGCATGGCCTCCCACGCCACGCCCGCGAGGTCCGTCAGCGCCTTCCAGGTGGCCTTGGCCGCCGTATCCAGCGCCGGCCCGATCACGGCCCAGGCGCCCTGCATCACGCCCCATGCCAACCCGGCGAGGCTCTTGAGCCCGTCGAACGCGAGCCCGGCGAGGGCCGTGATCGCATCGAACGTCAGCCCCGCGATAGTCCCGAGGGCATCGCGTAGGTTGAACCAGAATTGGATGACGGTCTCGTTGTTCTTGAATTCCTCGACCTTCGCCCAGACCTTGTCGACCCAGCCCCAGAACTTCTCGAAGGCAGGGATGAGGTGGTCGAGCACAACGCCGAGAAGCGCCACCTTCATGGGCAACAGCTTCTGGCCAATGGTGACGGACAGGTCCGCCATCCGCGCCTCGAGGATGCGCTGTTTGTTGGCGGCGCCATCGGCGGTGTTAGCGAAGTCGCCCATCGCCTTGCCCGCGCCTTCCAACATGAGCGCCTGAGTGGCGAGGGCCTTGTCCTGGGCCGTCAGCTCTCTGGTGCTCCCCGCGAGCCCCATCTCCAGCGCCTTGGCTTCAACGGCCGCCGCGTTGATCGTCGGGACGAACTTCTGCAGGGCGTCGTACTCGCCCCGGAAGGCCGCCGCCTGGGCGTCGATCACCTCGGTGATGTCGGCGTTGTGGAAGCTGGCGAAGTCGCTCGCGAGCTCGACCATCTTCTCGGACATCTCGGCGGCCTTCTCTGACCCGATCCCGAGCTGCGTGAACATGTTCCCGAACGCACCCGCGGCGTCGAGCGCCTGCGTCTTGGATTGCCCAAACGACTTGGCGGCCGTGGCGGCCCACGCTTCGATCGCGGCCGATTGGTCCCCGAACACCGCGCGGGACTTCGAGAGCGTCTCGTTGAAGTCCGAAGCGGCCGACATTGAACCCCCGAGGATGCCTGGCAACTTCAGGAGTCCGCCGCCGATGACGAAGCCCGCCGCGATCTTGGCGACGCCGCCGAGCGCGGAGCTGAGTTTCCCCAGCGGCCCGTTCATCCCGTCGACCTTCATGGTCAAGTCGCTCAGCGACTTGCCGGCCTTCCCGACTCCACCCTCGACCTCGCCCATCGCCTTCTGGAGGGGTGCGGCATTCCCCAGGAACGTGACCTCCAGCGTCCGTGCTGCCATCGGTGCTACTCCACTACCGGGTTGGGGGCCTCAACACGCCTTCCATGAAGGCCTGCATTGCCTGGAACTCATCGACGGTCAGACTCCAGAACGCCGACGGCGGGAGCTTGTAGAAGTGGCAGAAGGCCGGGAGGAGCCCGAGGAAGCGGCTGTCCCGGCGTCCACGAAAGGGTCGGTGAACTCGAGGTCGGTCAGCTGTGTGTCCCGGACCGCCGCCAGAGTCAGCGTCGGGTTCTCGCGGCGGGCGAAGATCCAGGCCAACGCTGTGAGCATCTTCACGGGCACGTCGGTGAGCTTCACCGTTTCCTTCCCCTCGGTGATCCGGGCCAGCTCTCCGATTGAGGCGCCGGCGGCCGCCTCGAAGTCCTCCATCTCACCGAGGGTGAGTTTCGTCGTGTCGATAGTGATCTTGATCATGCTTGTTCTCCTTGCTTGCTAGACGGCATCGGCCGCCCGGTGACGGCGACGGCGAACCGGTTCGCGTCGTCCTCGGCGGCGGCGCTGGCCATATCCGGCGGCTGGGTCAGGTGTTTGACCTCGTGGCAGGCGACCCATGCCAGGGCAGCCGGCGACAGGTCGGCCCTCAGCCAAATTTCAGAGCCTCCGCGCGATGCGTGGCCCCAGAGGCGTTCCTTGGCGGCTGGTAGGTGGAGGAAGAAACGCACCGGCGGCACTACCTTCAAGCCAAGCAGCTCCGCGGCCTTGCGGGCCGCCGCGGTCGCCGCTTCGCGCTGTTCGAACGAGATGATCGAAGGCGATGTCTCGAACTCGGTGGGCGCCTCCTTGAAGCGCATGAGCAGCTCTTGGCTCTCGCGCACGGCCGCCTGGAGGGCGAGCTTTCCCTTGAAGGCCTCGAA
>JBJXFX010000051.1:0-56545 GCA_046152925.1 Dehalococcoidia bacterium | reverse complement strand
TTCCTTGGCCCCAAGGGGGGTTCACCAAACCGCCACGTGCTTGCCTCTGAGGCCGCCGGATTCGCCCGAATTCGGGCTCGTGGCCCCCAAACGGCCACCCAGCGCCTCACTTCAGCTCGTAGCGCGGTGGCTGCGACCACTCCGCCGACGGCGGGTTCTCCTGTGCGCGCACCTCGACGCGGCGCTGCTCCGCCTCCAGCTTCTTCGCCTGCTTGATCGTCGCCTCCCGCTGGCGGGCATGTTCGACGTCACGCTGTTGCTTCGCCAGGTTCGGCTTCTTCGGCTTCCCCGCGTACCCCGCGACCTGGCCCTCCTCTTCGAGTTGGGTCAGGTGGCTCCGCACGTTGTTGTCGGCCGCGCGTCGGAGGCGCTTGTCGATCTCCGGGTACAGCTTGAGCATGATCTCCCAGCTCGTGAGCGGCCCGCCGTGCTCTTTCAGCGCGGCGAGGATCTGGCGCTCACGCATGTCCCGATGGTTGATGTACATCTGCAAGCGCTCGCGCGGGTCGTGCACGATCTTGCCGTGGCCAGGACAGATGACCTTCAGGTGCGGCAATTCGAGCAACATCCGGAGCGAACGGCGGTACGGCCCGAGCTCGTGCACGGTCGTCGTGCTGCTCCCGAGGAGCGTGTCGCCGCTGAAGAGGATGCCCTCTTCCTCCAGGTAGTAGCAGACCGAGTCCACGCTGTGGCCCGGCGAGAAAATCACCCGGACGCGCACGCCGCCGTCGAGGTCGAGCACCTCGCCGTCCTCGAACGTCCGCACGCCGTCCTTCGGGAGCCGCCCTTTGAGGAGCGGCAAGCCCTTCTTGGGCGCGACAATCTCGGCCTTTAGCTCCTCGCGCACCCACTTGAGGTTTCCGCTGTGGTCGGCGTGGTGATGCGTGATCCCCGCGAGCGCCACCTCAGCGCGCTCGGTCGCGGCCAGATAGCCCTTGAGCATCCACTTATAGCGGTCCATCGCCTCGCCGGAGTCGATGGTGAGCACCTGGCCCTTGCCCACGAGGTAGATGTTCGTGAAATCCGGGTGCATCGGGTTTTCGTCGGGGACTTGGACGGCGCGGACGGAGGGGCTGATCTGCATGGGCCGGGATTCTACGCGCCCCCGCAGCCTCTGGGGATCGATGCCCCGGCCGCCATGCTCACCTACACTGCACGGACATCGCGCGGAGGATGCGTCATGGCGGACCTCAACCCGTTCACCCTAGAGCACGTCGAAAGCCCTTGGGACACCCATGCCGCGCTCCGCGAAGCGGGCGTCACGCTGATCCCCGGGACGGACATTTTCGCCGTCTCCCGGCACGAGGATGTCGAGTACGTCCTCATGCACCCGGACCGCTTCTCCAACCTCGTCGGCGTCAACCTCGCGGAGCTTCCGCCCGAGCTCCGCGAACGAGCCCGCCAGACCGGCGCCCTGCCGGCGAGCGACCCACCCGAGCACAACCACTACCGCGCCATCGTCGGCCGCCAGCTCTCCGCCCGTGGCGTCGCCCCCTTGGAATCGCGCGTCCGCGAGATCATCAACGGCCTGATCGACACGTTCGCCGCGGAAGGCTCCGTGGAGCTCTCCAAACAGTTCGCGACGCCGCTCACCGTCCTGGTCTTCGTCGAGCAGATGGGCATCCCGCCCGAAGACGTCCCGCAGGTCAAGGAGTGGGTCGACTGCACGATCGACGCCATGTCGGCGGCCGTCGGGATGCTGACTCCGGAGCGTACGAAAGAGGTCATGGAGGGAGGACAGGCGCTACGACGCTACCTGGTCGCGCTCGCCCGCGACCGCGCAGCGAACCCGCGTGACGACTTGCTCTCCCACATCGTCAGCACCGAAATGCCCGGCTTCGGCGGCCGCACGCTCCACGACCAAGAGCTCGAGGGCATGCTCGTCACCTTGATGATGGGCGGCACGGAAACGACGCTGAACATGATCTGCAGCGGCATCTGGCTCCTCCTCAATCACCCTGACCAGATGGCAGATCTCGTGAGCGACCGCTCACTGATCCCGAACTTCGTCGAAGAGGTGCTGCGCATCGAGTCTCCGGTCCAGGGGCTCTTCCGGCGTACGCTCGAAGACACCGTCGTCGGTGGCGTGACCATCCCGGCTCGCTCGCGCGTCTGGGTGATGTACGGTTCGGCGAATCGCGACCCGGACCTCTGGGACGACCCCACGCGCTTCGACATCCACCGCCACATCAAGGACCACTACGCCTTCGGGGCGGGCGTGCATTACTGCGTGGGTGCGCCGCTCGCGCGCATCGAAGGCCGCGTCGCGTTCGAACAACTTCTTTCGCGACTTCGTGATCTCCGCTTCGCACCCGGACGTAACACCTTCCGGCACGGGCCGAGCCACGTGATCCGCGGCTTCCGCGAACTCTGGCTCGAATTCACCCCGGAGGCCCCAGGACAAACGTATGATTGACATCGCCAACGCCCACGAACGCATGGTCAGCTTCATCAACGCCCGTGACTGGGACGCACTGCGCGCCGTCACGCATCCGGAGTACGCCTACACGGGCCCCAACGGCGTCCAAGAAGCCGGCGGGCCAGAGCTTATGGTCGGGCTCCCGATGCTCATGGTCGACGGTTTCGCCGCGAAGATGGAGATCAAGAAAGTCCACATCATCGGCGACACCTCAATCGCCGAGATCCACGCCACCGGCCGCCACGTGGGCGAGTTCGCCGATCGCCCCCCAACGGGCGAGACCGTCGAGGCCTTCATCGTCGACATCGTCGAGGTCTACGAAGGACTGATCTATCGCGAGCGCGAGTACTTCGACCGGCTTGGGATCATGGCGACGATCGGGGCCGTCCGGCCGGGTTAGAGCGCACCGAGGACGCCCACGAGCACGATCAGGATCGCGACAACGTTGACCGGTCCGCTGACGGCCTGCAGCAGGTAGCCAGGTGACTTGGCCGCAAACTGGTCTCCAACTGCTGCGCGCCAGTTGAGCGTACCGCCCGCCAACGAGAGGGCCGCGCCCGCGCCAAGCAGCACAGCGGCGACCGTCTCGAGTCCCTTTGCCAGGTCGGAGAATCCGACGGCCACGGTCAGACCGAGATGGATGGCCCCAACCAGCAACCCCTCCATGTGCGTCGTGACGAGATGGCGCGGGGCCTCTGGAGCCTTCATCCGTGCCTGCGCCATCGCAAAGCCGAGCAGGAACGCGTAGGTCAGGCTCAAGGTGCCCGTCACGATCAGGATCTTGATGGCCGATTCCATTAGAGACTCTCTCCCGGGTTGATGTCCGGCCGGAGTATGCGCAGATAGGTGCGCTGTGGCAAACGGGGGATGCGCTATCGCCTGGCTAGGCCCTCTGCTACGGTCGATCAGTGATCGGTTTGACGGAAATCCGGCGCCGCAAGGTCCAGTTCGCCCTCATCGCACTCGTTGTCACGCTCATTTCGTATCTCGTCCTCATGATCTCCGGGCTCGGCGTGGGCCTCAACGTCGCCGCCGGCAGCGCGCTCAAGAGCTTCGACGCCGACGCGATCGCCTACTCCCGGCAGGGTGGCCTCAGCGTCATCCGCTCCGAAATCGGTGCCGAGACGGTGGCGGCGCTGACCACGCTCCCTGGCGTCGATGCCGCTGCGCCGCTTGGTTATGTCGCCGCGCCCTACCGCCTCAAGAACGGCACGATCGAGTCCGCCGCCTTCCTCGGCTTCGACCCCGGCCTCATCTCCGAGCCGCGCGTGACCAGGGGCCGAACGCTCACACCTGCTGATGGGCGCGGCTTGCTCGCCGACTCGCGATTCCTTCGGCTCTCCGGCTACCGGATCGGCGACACCTTCGACGTCACCCTCCGGCTGACGACTGAGCGCTTCACCATTGTTGGGGAGATAGATGAAGGGAACTTCTTCTTCCAGCCGGCTGTCTACATCCTCCGCTCCACCTGGCAGGAGCTGAAGTACAGCAGCGACCAGGGCGCCGTCCGGCCCGAAGCCAGCATCGTCCTCCTGCAGGGCGACGGCCTCGTTGGCCGGGAGAGCGCCGACTACGAGGTCGTCTCCAAGACGACCGCCTTCGCCAACATCGAAGGCGTCTCCGGCCAGCAGTCGACCGTCCGCTCCTTGCAGGTCTTCGGCTTTCTGATTGGCGGCATGGTGATTGGCGTCTTCTTCTACGTCCTCACGCTCCAAAAGGTGCCCCAAATCGGCATGCTCAAGGCCCTTGGCGCGAGCAGCGGCTTCGTCTTCCGCCAAGTCCTCACGCAGGTGTTCACGGTCGCCGTGATCGGCATCGCGATCTCTGTCCCGCTCGCGATTGTCACCGAGCGGTTGCTGACGCGCGGCGCTTCCTCCGTGCCTGTCGCCTTTAGCACCGGGACGTTTGTAACGACCGTCATCATCCTCGTCGTCACGGCCCTCGTGGGAGCGCTGTTCTCCGGGCGCCAAGTCCTCAAGGTCGACCCGATAATCGCGCTGGGACAGCAGCAATGACCGAGCCCGTCCTCCGCGTGTCGAGCCTCACGAAGACCTACGGCCGGGGCGCCGATGCCGTCCACGCCGTCCGCGAAGCGAGTTTCACGGCCAGCGCGGGTGAGTTCATCGCGGTTGTCGGGCCATCGGGCTCCGGCAAAACCACGCTGCTTGCCATGCTTGGCGGCCTTCTCACGCCCACCGGCGGCGAGATCCTCCTCGCGGACCGCGATGTAGCGAAGCTCAGCGGCCGTGAACAGGCCACCTTCCGGCGATCGACCGTCGGATACGTGTTCCAGGCCAACAACCTCGTGCCGTTCCTCACCGCCCGCGAGAACCTGCTCGTCATCGCGGACATCGGGGGCCTCCCCAAGAAAGAGGCCGCGCAACGCGCCGACCGCCTCCTCGGCGAGCTGGACCTGACGCGCCGTGCCAACGCCCTCGCCACCGCGCTCAGCGGTGGTGAACGTCAACGCGTCGCCATCGCCCGCGCCCTGATGAACTCGCCGAGCCTCGTGCTCGTCGACGAACCAACCGCCAGCCTCGATAGCACCCGTGGCCGCGCCGTCGTCCAATCGCTCATCGCAGAAGTGAAGAGCCGCGAGGTCCTCGGGCTGATGGTCACGCACGACCTCGCGATGGCCGCGCTCGCCGACCGCGTCCTCGAAATGCATGACGGCGAGCTTCGCGAACGCTAGGCGTTCGGCGATGGGGGCGGCTTGCGGGCGGTGCGCCGGCGCGGCTTTCCAACGGTAAACGCCCCAGGTTCTGGGTTGGCATCAGCCATCGCGCCATCTGGCGTGCGCCGTGCCGGGCAGCGCAGCTCCTGGCCAGCCTCCGCCGCGCCCAACAGCTCCCGCCGGGCGGCGACCAAGATGGTGCTCCCGACGGTCGGGCTTAGCAGGTTCCGGAACCCCTCGACATCGTCCGCCCGCGCCACCGCGAGCTCCACGAAGTCGTAATCGGCCAACGTCGGGTGGGCCTTCCGCCCAAGGATCTTCCCCGTCAAGAACGATCGGTTCTCAGGTGCGTTCACCATCGGCGGCCTCCAGGAGCATCTCGGCGATCGTAGCGGCGATCGGTGCGCCGGTATGCGATTCGTAATAGCTGAAAGCGGGCATCGGGTTCGCCTCAAAGCAAACGTACTCGCCGCTGGGGGTGCGTCGCAAGTCGATCCCGCAGAGCGGGAGCTCCAGCTCCGCAGCGAGCGCGACGCAGCGCGCCACGACCTCCGCGGGCAAGTCGATCGCGGAAAGCTGCGCCTCCAAGCCGTCCCGGCCGGCGTATCGGTAGTCCGTCGCGCCCGATTCAATCAGGGTCGCGAACGCGCGCGCGCCGGCGACATGCACCCGTATGTCGTCACCTGCAACGTACTCCTGAAACTGCACGGGCAACCCGCGGACCCGGTCGAGCCTCGCCATGTCCCCGTCGGTCAACTCCTTCACAATCGAGCGCACCCCGCTGACTGACTTGTACACGAGCCGCGGCGTCCGCTTCTGGAACTCCCGGACGGCCTCGGGGTCGTTCGTCACCAACGTCGCGGGCACGCGAAACCCTGCCCGCGCGATCTGTTGCCCCTGGTACGGCTTCGAGGCGTTCGACTCCATCCGCGCCGGGCGATTGACGATCAGCGCGGGCGCGAGGTCCAACCATTGGAGAAATGCTTCCTGGAAAGCCTCTGCCCGAGCACTTGCGAGCGCGTCCCGTTGGCTCGGGAGCCCGAGGATCCGGGCGTACGCCGCCCGGACGCCGGCGAGCCGCAATCGGTGTCCGTCTGCCATCAGCTCTCCGTCGACGCCACACGGGCCAACCTCGAGCCGGAACTCGTAGCTCGCGAGCCGGGCCTGTTCCAGAAACACCACGGGCGCATCTCGCTCCGCGAGCGCTGCCCGGACCATCGCGAGTGGCGCGTCGTCTGCGCGCCCAAAGAGCACGATCATCGCTCGGCCTCCCCAGCACGGGCGACCTGGACGACGAGCGCCGCGAACGCGTCGACCTCCTCGGCCGTCCCGATCGACGGCATCGGGTCGATGGCGGCCACGCGATATCCTCCCTCGCTTTCCACGAAGCGCCACGCAGCTGCGCGCAGCCCGGTTGCCGTCACTGCTTCGGCGCACTGTTGGCCAAAACGTGCCGCTAGCCGTCCGGTGGAGCGCTCCCCGGCGACGAAGACCGTCTCGCAGCCTTCGAGCTCTGGCCCGAGTGATGCGGGCATCGGCCCCGACGCGCCGCCCGGCCAGGGACCACGCTGGACCAGCGACTCACCGCTGACGGGCCGCGGCAGCGACGACCCGGCGGTCGACCGGATGTTCCTGGCGACCGGCAGCCCGTGGGCTTTAGCGATCAGCAGCCATTCGAGGTCGTTGGCCGGGCCCGGCCTTCCATGTGGGCCGGTGGGGTTGATCAGGCGCCGGCCGAGGGAAAGCAGCCAGCTCGCGACGAGCCCGTCGAACTCGGCAATCGCGTAATCCCGGTCCTTGAGCGAGGCCTTCGCCGCCGGCGGGACGGGGAAGTGATACGCGTGGTTCACGACAACGCGGAGCGTCCCGTCGTCGAGCCCCGACCCGCCCGGCGGACGGATCGACGTCTTGGTTTGCCCGTGGGGCTCGACCTCATGACGCCAAACGCACCGGCTGAGCAGCTCGGGGCGAAGCACGGCCACCGTCTCCGCCCCGAGCGACCGGGAGACGGAGGCGATGACCGCCTCCGTCCCTTGGTCGCTAGCGTGCGAGACGAAGAGGACCTCCGTGCTCACCGCGGGGGGAGGGTGTCGAAGGCAGCTTTCGCGCCCGCGTCGCCCTCGCTCATCCGCGCCCGGAGGTCGAGGTCGGTCGCCTCGTACTCAGGCCCGCCGATCAGGTCGGGCCGCAGGTCGCTGCCGATGAACGGCTCCCAGCCCCCTTGCTGGGACATGCCGAGGGCCTCCTCGATCGCAGCGAGACGCGCGAGGACTTCCTCCTGGAAGGGATCCGTCATGCCGGCCCCCGTGTCGCCCGCTCCGTAGGGGTCCGCGGCCCCGCTGCGGAAGATCGGCCAGTTGAAGCGGCCGAATGGCGGCCGATCCGGGATCTTGTGCTCGAAGCGGTCCTTGATGTCCTTCCGTTCCTTGTTGAACTCCTTCAAGCCGTCCTTCAGGCCATCCTTTCCGCCTTCCTTGCGGACGTCCTTGAAGTCCTTGCGCTCCTTCTGTTCCTTCTGCTCTTTGCGCTCCTTCTGCTCCTTCTGGTCCTTCTGGTCCTTGACTTCTTTGGTCTCCTTGGAGTCCTTGAGGTCCTTTTGGACGGTCTTGCAGCTCACGCGGACTTGCGCCGTCATCGTCGGGCCGGACGGCGAAATGGCTGTCACCGAGACGCAGGTGTCGGCGCCAGCGAACGACTTGGAATTGGGGGTGGTCGTCGCCGTGAAGCTCGTGTTGTTGCCCGCGCCTGGGTAGGGGTCGCCCCCGTCGCCACGGTTTTGGTTCAACTCCAGCTGGCGCTTCCCATCGGCCTGGACGAGCCCGACCTTGTAGTGGTTTTCGTCCGTGTTGCCGGCTTGGTTCTCGTCGATGTGCCAAATCAGGAGCCCGCCAGCGGGCAGCTTGGCGTCGAACCCGGACAGTTGCCGGTTCTCGAGCAAGAAGTACTCCGGACCGCCCGTCCCTTCCTTCCAGACGCGGTGGACGGTGTGGCTCGACTTCACGTCCGCAATCGTCAGCGTCCCACCGGGCGAGGCCACGACGTTCGTCGTCGCCCAGCCCTGGTTCGCCTTGCACCAGGCGGAGGGGTGCGCGGGGGTGTCGCCGCCGCCGTTCCACGAGCCGCCGCCCATGAGGCACCAGTTCCCGACGCCCTCCGAAGTGTCGTCGGTGTCGTAGAGGTCCGGGAAGCCGAACAGCAGGTGCCCGAGCTCGTGCGCGCAAACGCCAAGGCGTGCGTCCTCCGGTACGGTCAGGTAGGCAAAGATCTTCGTGCCATCGGCGTTGAGGACGCTCGGCAGCACCCACTTGTGCGACCAGATGTCGCCAGCGTTGCCGCTCGCCTCGCCGCCCGCGCCCGCATGGACGACGACGAACGCATCGACGTACCCGTTGCCGTCGTTGTCGTATGGGGCGAAGTTCACGGCGGCGTTGGCCGCGTTCGCCGCGTCACGGGCGAGGATGTTCGCCCGCGGTTCGCCCGTCGGCCGGCCGATGCCGAAGTTGTTGTTCGCGTACCAGGCGAGCGTCTGGGGCATCCGGTAGGGCCCGACGACTTCGCCGACGATGTCGACGAGGCCATGCGTCGCCTCTCGGTAGTACTCCTTCACGCTGCCCGTGGCGATCACGCCGGTCGAGAAGAAGAGGTCGCGGAAGTGTTGCTGCGTCGCCGTCATCGCCTTATCGGAGAAGTCGGCAAGGACGACGATCACCCGCACCGACCCGCGGAGCGGGGCCCGTTCGGCAGCGGCCGCGCGGATGCGCGCTGCCGCCGTGCCCGCCGGGAACTCTTCCGGCGGCAAGATCGTCCCGTCGTCGAAGCCGGGCCAGCGTGGGCCGCGGGAGACGCCGATCAGTTCGGCGGCCGCACCCCGGCCACGGCGGAGGCGTGCTACCTCGCTCGTCAGCCGTTCACGCAGCTCGGGGCTCGGGGCCACGGCACAGAACGCTGGCTCATGCCGGCGCAGTGCCGGCGGCTCGGGTGGTCGGTCGAATACTCCAGAATCCAAGGTGTGCTCCTCCTATGCGCCCATTTGGCGAGCAGGGGCATCCTAGAGGGGATTTGGAGCGATTGTCCAATGGCTTCTATGAAGCAGTTCACAGAAGCAGTTAGTCCATGGTCGTTTGCCTGACGTTACGGAGCGTGCTCCCAGTCGATCATCATCACCTCGATCTCGTCGCCCGGGTACGCCGCAGGTACGTCCTCGGGGATGATCGTCAACGCGTTTGCCGCGCTCATGCTCGTCAGGATGCCGCTCCCCTGTGGTCCGGTGAGGTCGGCATACCAGCGCCCGTCGTCCCCCTGAGCGACGATGCAGCGCGCGAAGAAGCGGCGGCCGTCCATGTTCCGGACCTCGTCGCGCGTGGTCACGCGCAGTCGCGGGCGTTCCCAGTCAGCCCGGCCGAGCATCGTGAAAATCGCCGGCCGGCCGAACAGCTCGAACGCCACCATCGAACTCACGGGGTTGCCAGGCAGCCCGAGATGAGGCACGAGCCGGCCATCAGGAGCGCGAAATGCGCCAAACGCCAGCGGCTTCCCCGGCTTCATCCGGACCGTCCAGAAGTCGATGTTGCCTTCGCGTGCCAGCACGTCTTTAACGACATCGAAGTCGCCGCGCGAGACCCCGGCGCTCGTCACCAACATGTCCGCGTCCAACCCCGCGCGAACCCGCTCAGTGAGGTCCTCCACCGTGTCCTTCGCGATGCCGAGCAGCTTCGGGATCCCGCCAAAACTGCGGACGAGCGCGGCGACGCTCGATGCGTTCGCATCGTAGATGCGGCCCGGCAGCAGAGGCTGGCCCGGCTCGGTGATTTCGTCGCCGGTCGAAAGGATGGCCACCACCGGCCGCCTGTAGACGCTGACCTCCGAGATCCCCATCGAGGCAAGCACACCGACCTCTGACGGGCGGATGACGCGCCCCGCGGGGATGACCGGCATCCCGGCCTGCTGGTCCTCGCCGCGCCGCCGGATGTTGTTGCCAACGTCCGCGGCCTGCATCACCCGCACACGGCCCGTCTTCACGGGGCGTTCGTTCGGTTCGCGCAGTGGTTCGTCGGTCTCTTCGAACGGGACGACGCTATCGGCGCCGGGCGGCATCGGCGCGCCAGTCATGATCCGCACCGCCTCTCCCTGGCCGACGTGCCGCGCCATGATGTACCCAGCGGCCAAGTCGCCCACGACCTTCAGCTCGACGGGCGCCGCTTCGCTCGCCCCAGCCGTGTCGCTGGCATGGACTGCGTAGCCATCCATCGCCGTGTTGTCGAGCGGCGGGATATCAAACGGCGCGATGATGTCCTCGGCGAGCACCTGCCCGAGCGCATCGAGCGCGGGCAGGCGCTCGGTGCCGAGTCGCGCAAAGAAGGAGAGGATGCGCTCGCGCGCATCCTCCACGCTGATCATCACTTCGGTGCTCGCGCCGTTCCGCGGCATCTAGACCAATCGCACCGCGAGGCAGGTGTTCGTGCGCTGGACGCCGTTCACCTTCTGGACCGCCTCGGTAACCGCGTTACCGAGCGCGTCCAAGTCCTCTGCCTCGATCTGGACGATCACGTCATACGGGCCTGTGACCGTGTCGACGGTCGTCACTTTGGCGTTCGGATAGACGATCTCCCGGATCGCGGCCCCGACGGCCTTCGCCTTTCCAACATCGGTCTCAATGAGGACATATCCGCGGACGGCCATGGTTCGCCTCCATTGCCCGCGGGTCGCGCCCACGGGGACAGCGATCATCGAAAGGCCCCGCCCGGGTGTCAAGGAACCACCGGCGAGCCTACGATGGCCGGATGGCGACCGGCGCAGCCACAGACCGAAATCGCAGGGCTGATTCGACGCCCGACCTCAGCCCGCGCCTGCTGACAGCCGCCCTCCAGCTGGCCGCGCCGGGATGCGAGGTCCGGTCCGCGGTCGCCACCGAGGTTGGGGCTGGCCGGGGATTCGTTGGGACGACGTTGCGGCTTGCCCTCGACTACGAGCCAGGGCCGTCCGGGCCTTCAACCATCATCGCCAAGCTGCCGCCAGTGAACCCACTGCCTGATGAGGACCTCGCCGCGCTGATTCGTAGCCTGGGCGCGACCGAGGTCGCCTTCTACCAACACATGGCCCACCGGGCTGGCGTGCGCGTGCCGGCCTGCTGGTACGTGACGGCCGAGCCGGAGGCGGTCTTGCTCATGGAAGACCTCGGACATCTCCACGCCGCGAGCCAGCTCGATGGCCTTACGGCCGCGCAAGCCCATACCGCGGTCGACCACCTCGCGCGCCTCCACGCGCGATGGTGGGCCCAGGCAGAGCTGCGCACGGCCGACTGGGTCCGCCAGCCGGAAGCCGACGCCGCGCTCTGGGCGCGGCGCTTCGCCGAAGGGTGGCCCGACCTCGAAGCGCGGCTCGGCCGCCATGGTCTCCCGGCATCCTTCGCCGCCGTCGGCCACCGCCTTGGTCCGCGGCTGGCTTCGCTGGTCCTCGCCTGCGCTGAGCCCGGCTGGACGCTGATCCACGGCGACTTCCGCGCCGAGAACCTCTTCTTCGGAGCGACCGGGACGCCCGAAGAGCTCTGCGTCATCGATTGGCAGCTCGCCGGCCGCGGGGGCGGCGCGCGCGACCTCGGGTATCTTCTCGCACACAGCCTCCCCGTCGCCGTGCGGCGCGCGGAAGAACGAGCGCTGCTCGACCGCTACCGCGCGGGACTCCAGGCCGGCGGGGTTAACTACCCGGCCGCCCGCCTCTGGGACGACTACCGGCGCGCGGTCCTGGTGTCGATGTGGCTCCCGGCGCACTTCCTCGGGCTCACACGACGTCTGATCGCGAGCGGCGCCGGCGCCACGCTTAGTGAGCAGGCCCGCGCAGCGGTGCTCCGGGACACCCGCGCGGCCATCCGGCTCGTGACGGCGGCGGCCGAGCGAAACATCGCGGCGATCGAAGATACGGGCGCTGCCGAGCTGCTCGCCTAATCGCGCTTCAGCGACGGAAGCCCGCCGGCTGGCCGCGGGACGCTCCGCGCGGCGGCTTGGGCCGAGCGGAAGACGGCCTCGGCGTCCGCGGGGCGGGCGCCGCGCAGCGCCGCCTTGTTCGCCCGAGGGCCCGAAGGCGGAAAGCCCGCCAAGGTTGTCGCCAACGCCCGCGCCCGGTCGAGCACCTCGCCATCGGAGACGACCATCGTCGCGATGCCCAGCCGCGAAAGCTCGGCCGCACCGACACGGTCACCGATCAAGGTCAACCGCGCGCCCACCGGTTCCGGGAACTTGAGCGAGAGCCAGGCCGCGTTCATCGGCGCCGCGACCCCTTGCTGGACCTCGCCGATCTGGAGGAACGCGCCCTCGCCGACGACCACGAGGTCGCAGGCGAGCGCCAGCGCGGCGCCCGCATTGATCGCATACCGCTCCAGCGCGCAAATCATCGGGATGGAACAGCGGTACATGCTCAAGTGGGCCTGGAGCGACGTCTCTTGGTACTCCGGAAGCCACGGCGGCGGCGGCTGGGCGTTGAACGCGCCCAAGTCCAACCCCGAACAGAACGCCCCGCCCGCCCCGCCGAGGACGATCGCGTTGAGCGAGGCGTCGGCGCTGAGTTCGACAAACGCCTCGCCGAGCGCGGCGAAGACCGGCCCCGTGAGCGCGTTCTTGCGCTCTGGCCGGTTGAGCATCACCTCGGCCCAGCCGCCATGCCGCGTCACGACCAGTTCATCGCTCACGGCATCGCTCCCATGTGTTCCTTCAGCCGCGAGACGACGCCATCGAGCCGCCGGAAAAAGCTCTTGTAGTCGGACGTGTTCCGCGTCCGGACGGCGTCGGAGCCACGATCCACGGCGACATCGTAATCGGTCAGGATGGTCTCCAGCGTCGCATCGAACGTCTTCAGCGGTTCGTTGTTCCCCGGCGCGTTCAGTGCGCGCATGTTCGCTGTAACGCACTTGGAGGCAGCGGCCCACCCGGCAAAATCTGGCCGGAACGCGTCGCGCCGGTAGAACGTGTCCTCGGGGTAGTCCGCGCGAAAGCGGTCGAGCAGACCGGTCAGCACGCGGTCGCCATCCTGCACCGTCCTCCGGTAGAGAAACGTCTGGCCGCCGCTCCCGCCGCCTCGCGCCGTGGGCGTCGCGGTCGGCGTGGGACACGGCTCCGTCTCGGGGAGCGACGACCCGCCGCCGCAGGCGAAGACGACGCCTGCAAACGAGAGCATCGAAACTACGGGCGCAAATCGCTTCATCCCTGCAAGCTCCGGAGGTAGTCCGCGGCCGCGCGGACCGCCTTACCGCGATGGCTCAGCGCGTCCTTCTCTTCCGGCGTCAGTTCGGCCGAGACGCGCCCATCGGGCAGCACAAACAACGGGTCGTAGCCAAAGCCGCCGCTCCCGCGGGGGGCGTCGCCGATGCTGCCTTCCCAGGTCCCGAAGCTGAGCGCCGTCTCGCCCGTCGGCTCGCTCACGGCCACGACCGCGACGTAGCGCGCGCCCCGCTTCGCCGCCGAGACGCCCGTCAGCTCGCGAAGCAGCAGCGCGTTTCGCCCGGCATCGTCGAGCTCGGGGCCGCCATAGCGCGCGGAGTACAGCCCCGGGCGGCCGTCCAGCGCATCGACTTCGATCCCGGAATCGTCGGCCAGAGCGAGACAGCCGCCCGCGCTCGCGTAGGCCTTCGACTTGAGCACCGCGTTTGCGGCGTAGGTACGCCCGGTTTCCTCGACCTCCAGGCGGAGGCCGAGGTCGTCGGGTGTGACGATTTCGAAGGGCACGCCGTCGAGCAGCCGCCGGAACTCGCGGACTTTCCCAGGGTTCGATGTGGCGAGAAGCAATCGCTCCATCCGCGGAGTGTCCGGGTGCGGCCAGTCCCGTTCAAGCGGTATAGTCGGGGCCACTCGCACGTTTCGTCGAAGGAGAACTGTTCATGCGCGCAATGGTCCTACGCGGGAAGAACCTTACCGTGGAAGATGTCCCTCGGCCCGCCCCCGGCCCCGGCCAGGTCCTGGCCAAGATCCGCGCCTGCGGCATCTGCGGGTCCGACCTCCACGCGGCGAGATACATGGACGACATGCGCCAAACAGCCCAGAACAGCCGGCGCAACGCCTGGTATGACCAGCGTGATTACTCGGGCGGCATCGTCATGGGCCACGAATTCGTCGCCGAAGTCGTCGAGGCCGGTCCCGGCGCCGAGTCGTGGACCCCCGGGATGCGCGTGACGAGCATGCCCATCCTCATGGCCCCGGACACCCCGACCGGCTTCCTCAGCATCGGCTATAGCCCCGAAGTCCCCGGCGGCTACGCCGAGTACATCCTGATGTCCTCGGCCTTTCTCCTGCCCGTTGCGGACAACGTGAGCGATGACGTCGCGGCCACGACGGAGCCGTGCGCCGTCGGCCTCCACGCGGTGCGCGAGTCCGGGATCCAGCCGCATCAGTCAGCACTGGTGATGGGCGCGGGACCGATCGGCCTGATGACCCTCCTCTGGCTCAAGCAGACCGGCGTGCGCTACGTGGCCGTCAGCGATTACTCCGCCGAGCGCCGCGAGCTCGCCAAGCTGCTCGGCGCCGACGACGTCTTCAACCCGAAAGAAGTCGACCTCGCCGAAGAACTGGCGCACAAGCTCTTCATCCCCGCGCCCGGCCGCGAGGACAAATCCTACGGCGGCGGGCCGATCACGGCCGCGCCCGACGTGGTTTTCGAGTGCGTGGGCGTCCCCGGCACGCTTCAGCAGGCGATGGACCTCGTCCAGGTCCGGGGCGCCGTGACCGTCGTGGGCGTCTGCATGGAGCCGGACCGGATCACGCCGCTGCTCGGGATCAATAAGCAGATCACGATGAAGTTCGTCCTGGGCTATAGCGCTGCCGAGTACGCTGAAGCCCTGCAAGCGTTCGCCGATGGCCGCGTCGACACCACACCGCTGGTCACGCGCCGAGTCTCGCTCGAAGAGTTGCCCGGCGCTTTCCAAGCGCTCGCCGACCCGCGCGACTGCAAAGTGCTCGTCGTCCCCGGAGGCGCGTAGGTGTTTCCCGGCGCCCGGGCGATCGACCCGAAGTTCGACCCCGCGGAGCTCGGCCCGGCACGCGACCGGCTCGCCGCCGCGGTGCGCGAGCTCGAGGAGACGCCAGGGACGCCGCAGCACCGGCTCGCCGCCGCCTGGACGCGCGTCGCCGAGCTGCGCTTGCCCAAAGTCGTCGCCCCGACAGCGGTGCTCGACGAACTCGAACGCCTTATCGCGGTCTGGGACAAGGCCGGGCGCTTTGGCGGCATCACCGGAGCCGCCTACCGGCTCCGCGATGACGCCATCCGTGAAGAAGAGGCTCGCATCCGCTGGATGCGCGACATCACCGAGGAAGCCTTCGTGCGCGGCGAGGCCGCCCGCGCCGAGCAACGCTAAGGAGCAAACCCATGCCCACGGCCCGTGTCAACGGGATCGAGATGTACTACAACCAGCAGGGCGAGGGCGCCGACCTCCTGATGATCATGGGTCTCGGCGCGCATTCCGGCGCGTGGCTCCTGAATGCGCCGCCCCTCTCGAAGCACTTCCGCGTCACCACCTTCGATAACCGTGGCGCCGGGCGCACAAGCGCTCTCGATGAGCCCTACTCCATGCGTGGCATGGCCGATGACACCGCCGCCCTGATGGCCGAGCTCGGCATCGCCAAAGCCCATGTCGTCGGTGCGAGCATGGGCGGGATGGTCGCGCAGGAGCTTGCGATCAACCACCCTGAACGCGTTGACCGCCTCGTGATCGCCTGTTCCCGCGCCCGCGCCAGCGAGCTTCGCCGCAAGGTCGCCGTCGCACAGCGCGCACTCTGGGAAGCCGGGATCCCGCGTGACGCAATCGCCGCGATCCAGCAGCCCTGGGGCTCAACCGGCGCCATCCTCCAAGACGAATTCTTGCCCATTGAGCGCCTCGCCCTCGCCGCGAAAGACCCGTACCCAATCCAGAAGCACGCCTACCTGCGCCAGCTCGACGCCACGATCGCACATGACACGTACGACCGGCTCAGCACCATCGTCGCCCCCACGCTCGTGCTTGTGGGCGCCGAGGACGTGCTCACGCCGCCCTATGAGAGCGAGGAGATCGCCCGCCTCATCCCGGGCGCGAAACTCCAGATCCTTCCCCGCGGCGGCCACGGCTTCTCCGGCGAATACCCGGACCAGTTCAACCGCGCCGTCCGCACATTCCTCCAGAGCTAACCGGGAGCAGCCACCGTGACGTACGAAGACATCACCTACGACGTGACCAGCGACGGCGTCGCCGTCCTCGCCATCAACCGCCCCGAACGGATGAACGCCGTCCGCTACGAGACCTACCGCGATATCAAAGCCGCGATGGTCGAAGCCGACCGCGACCCGGCCGTCCGCTGCCTCGTCTTCACCGGCGCGGGTCGCGGCTTCTGCGCCGGCGATGACTTTCAGGGCATCTTCCTCGCCCCGGACCGCGAGAGCGCCCGCTTCAACCGGCGGGTCAACCGCATCACCGGCTCCGGCCTCCAGGATGCCGTCGAAGGCTTCTTCACCTTCGAAAAGCCAACGGTCGCGGCCGTCAACGGCCCTGCCGTCGGGATGGGCATGGATTTTGCCCTCCTCTGCGACATCCGTTACGCCTCGGAGAACGCCAAGTTCGGCTCCTACTTCGTCCGGCGCGGAGTTGTCGGCAGCATTGGCGGCACATACCTCCTGAAGTACTCCGTGGGCCTCTCGAAAGCGATGGAGTTGCTCCTCACGGGCGACCTGATCGAGGCCCGCGAGGCCGAACGCATCGGCCTCGTCTCCAAGGTGACCGCACCCGAGCACCTGATGCCCGCGACAATGGCTCTGGCACGTAAGCTCGCCTCTGGCGCGCCACTCGCCCAGCGCGCGATCAAGCGCGTCGTCCGCAAGGGCCTCACGGCCGACTGGCGCACCCTCGATGAATACTCGATGAGCCTCTCCGACGTCCTCTGGGAGACGCAGGACCATCTTGAGGGCGTCAACAGTTGGGTCGAAAAGCGCGACCCGCGCTATCAGGGGCGCTAAGGCCTCGTTCATCGCGTCGTAACACAGAGGACACGGCCCGGAAACGAGTAACGTCGAGGATCGCCGAATCACGTTCGGAGTCCCTGGCTCGATGCCGTCCGCCCTGCGACCCTTGATGCCCACTGTCTCGCCGATCCAGGCCCGCCTCGATGCGCTCCACGAGCGATTCCGTAGCGACGATTCGGGGGCCGTCGCGACCTACATCCCGGAGCTGGCCAAGGCCGACCCGACGCAGTTCGGCCTCGCCCTCGCCACCCTCGACGGCCACGTCTACGAATCCGGCGACTCCACGGCACTCTTCACCATCCAGTCGATCTCCAAGCCGTTCGTCTACGGGCTCGCGCTCCAAGACCATGGGACCACGGAAGTCCTCCGCCGCGTCGGCGTCGAGCCGAGTGGCGACGCATTTAACTCGGTCGTCTTCGATGAGCGCGGCAATCGGCCGTTCAACCCGATGGTCAATGCCGGCGCGATCGCGACCGCCGCGCTGATCAAGGGCTCGTCGCTGAGCGAACGCCTTGGCCGCGTCCTCGAGCTATTTGGCCGCCTGGCAGGACGCGAGATCACCATCGACGAGTCGGTCTACGCCTCCGAAAAGGCGACCGGCCACCGGAACCGTGCCATTGCCTACCTCGAGCTCAACGCCGGCATGCTCGAAGAGCCGGTGGACGACCACCTCGACCTCTACTTCAAACAATGCTCGATCCTCGTGAGCGCGCGCGACCTCGCCGTCATGGCCGCGACGCTGGCGAACGACGGCGTCAATCCGCTGACCGGTGCGCGCGCCCTCGAACGCGCCCACGTCCGCTCGGTGCTGAGCGTCATGCAGAGCTGTGGCATGTACGACTTCTCCGGCGAGTGGGGGTTCCGTGTCGGCCTGCCAGCCAAGAGCGGTGTCGGCGGCGGCATCCTCGCGGTCCTCCCGGGCCAAGTTGGTGTGGGCACGTTCTCCCCGCCGCTCGACGACCGGGGCAACAGCGTCCGCGGGGTGCGCGCGTGCGCCGAGCTTTCCGAGGGGTTCCAGCTGCACATGTTCGGCTCCGGCCTGCGTCTCGACGCCGTCGTGCGCCGCCAGTACACGCTTCGTGAGGTCCGGTCGAAGCACTCCCGCTCACCCTTTGAAGACGAGTGGCTGGACCTCCACGGCGACGCCGTCCGCGTCGTTGAAGCCCACGGCCCGCTTGGGGTGGCCGCGATCGAGCGCATCGCCCGCGTCGTTACGCCGATGGCCGGGCGCGCCCGATTTGTCCTCATCGATGGCCGCCGCGTGATGGGCCTGGACCCAGCGGCGGCCGCAGTACTCACCGACCTGAGCGCGGTCCTCGCGATCGCAGGCACCGGCCTCGTCCTGACGAACTTCGGCGCCCCCGAGCGCGCTGCACTCGCCGAAGCCGGCTGCGTGCGGACGGCGGAGTCGGTCGACGCCGCGCTCGAAGCGTGCGAGGACTCCTTGCTCGCCGCTGTCGACCGCGCCGGCCCCAACCTGGACGCGCTCGAACAGATGGAGATCTTCCAGGGACTCTCTCCCGTGGGCCTCGCCGCGCTCGCCCGCGTGATCGATGTCGTGGACTTCGGCCGAGGCGAGGACATCGTCCGGCAGGGCGAGGCGGCCGACGCCCTCTACGCCATCGCGCGCGGCGGTGCGGTCGTGACCGTCCCCTCGGGCCAGCCAGGCAAAGTGCACCGGATCGGCGCGATAGGGCCTGGTGTCGGCTTCGGCGAGCTCGCGCTCTTCGATGCAGGTACCCGCACGGCGACCGTCACCGCCAGCGAGCCCGTCAGCTGCTACCGCCTCGGACTGGAAGGTGTGGGCGAGCTGCGCGCCAGACACCCAGATGTCTACGAGACGCTCCTTCAGAACGTCGGCCGCTCCCTCGCGCGACGGCTGCGCAGGGCGAACGCCGAAATCGAAGCCTTGACCGCCTAATCCGGCGCTACCGGCGATACTTTCGGCTGCGGTCGCGCCCGCCGGCTTGGCTGCGGCCATACCGCACCGGGCCGGGCCGGCCAGCGACAGCCGCGAACGCCTGAAGCTCCTCTTGGTCGCTCCCAACCATGTCCCGCCGTAACTCCACGATCTTGTCGCGGAGGGCGGCCGCCTTTTCGAACTCGAGGCCCTTCGCGGCCGTTTTCATCTGCGTCTCGAGCTCCTTGATCGCGCGAAGGATTTCGTCCTTGCCGCGAAGCACGGCGCCCGGCGCTGAAGCCTCATCACTCGCGTCTTCCGCGACCATCCGGACGTGGTCGGTAATGTCCCGAATCGCCTTGATGATGCCCTTGGGCTCGATCCCGTGCTTCTCGTTGTACTCTTCTTGAATGGCGCGCCGGCGGTACGTCTCGTCGATCGCGTTCTGCATGCTCAAGGTGACCTTGTCGGCGTACATGACCACGCGGCCTTCGGCATGTCGCGCGGCACGGCCGATCGTCTGGATCAGCGACCGGTTCGAACGCAGGTAGCCCTCTTTGTCGGCGTCGAGGATGCAGACAAGCGACACCTCCGGCAGGTCGATCCCCTCACGCAACAGGTTGATGCCAACCACAACGTCATACACCCCGAGCCGCAAGTCCCGCAGGATCTCCACCCTGTCGAGGGTCTGCACCTCCGAGTGGATGTAGTGCGTTTTAATGCCCATCTCCGTGAGGTAATCCGCGAGGTCTTCGGCCATCTTCTTTGTCAGCGTGGTCACCAAGACGCGCTGCCCCTTGTCGACGGTGAGCCGCACCTCGTCCATCAAGTCGTCGATCTGGTTCTTCGTCGGCCGCACGCTGATTTCCGGGTCAATCAGGCCGGTCGGCCGGATAACCTGTTGGACGACCTGTGCGGAGCGCTCCAGCTCGTAGTTCGCTGGCGTCGCGCTGACGAAAAGGCACTGGTTGATGTGGCGGTCGAACTCTTCGAACGTCAGCGGCCGGTTGTCCATTGCGCTGGGGAGCCGGAAGCCGAACTGGACGAGCGTCTCCTTGCGCGCCCGGTCGCCGAAGAACTGCCCCTGGACCTGCGGCAACGTGATGTGCGACTCATCGACCACAAGGAGCCAGTCGTCGGGAAAATAGTCAAGCAAGCACCAGGGGGTCGCCCCCTGCTCGCGTACCTGAAGATGCCGCGAGTAGTTTTCGATCCCCGGGCAATACCCGGTCTCGCGCATCGACTCGATGTCGTAATGCGTCCGCTCTTCCAGCCGGGCAGCCTCCAGGATCTTGCCCTGCGCCTTGAAGTGCTCCAGCTGGTCCGCCAGTTCGGTCTCGATCGCCGTCACCGCGTCCACCAGCCGCTCCTTCGTGGTGACGAAGTGCTTCGCCGGGAAGATCTCGATCTCGGTCTTCTCCGAGACAATTTCGCCCGTCAGTGGGTCGAGCTCGACGATCCGCTCGACCTCGTCGCCGAAGAAATCGACGCGCACGGCGAGCTCGTCATAGCTCGGGAGGATCGTCAGCGAATCGCCCCGGAGGCGGAACTTGCCGCGCGACATGTCCATATCGTTCCGCTCGTACTGCATCTCGACCATCTTGCGGATGGCGTCGGAGCGCCGGAACGGCTGCCCAACTTTGAAGCTCAGGACGAACTCCTGGTACTGCTCGGGCTCGCCGAGGCCGTAAATGCAGCTCACCGAAGCGACAATGATCACGTCGCGGCGAGTGAACAACGACCGCGTCGCCGCATGACGCAGCTTGTCGATCTCCTGGTTGATGTCCGCGTCCTTGGCGATGTACGTGTCGGTCCGCGGGATGTACGCCTCGGGCTGGTAGTAGTCGTAGTACGAAACGAAGTACTCCACGGCGTTCTCGGGGAAGAACTCCTTCAGCTCCGCGCAGAGCTGGGCCGCCAACGTCTTGTTGTGGGCGAGGACGAGCGCCGGGCGCCCCGTCTTGGCGACCACGTTCGCCACCGTGAACGTCTTCCCCGAGCCCGTCACGCCGAGCAGCGTCTGGTAGCGGTCGCCGCGGTTCACGCCCTCGACGAGCTTGGCGATCGCATCGGGCTGGTCGCCCGTCGGCTCATACTCGGCCACGAGCTTGAACGGCGTGCGGCTTCGGGTCATCACAGCGGCCATCGAGCCAGTGTAACAGCGCCACACCGCCCCAGACGCTCCACTGTTGCCAACGTGCTGGCGGGAGGGGTGACCTGCCCCGTAAAGCCGCGCCCGCATCCCCTACACTGGTCCCGTGCTGATCATCGCCGATGGCAACAACCTCGCCTGGGCCGGCTTTCACGCCCTCCGCCGCTCCATGGAGCCCCAAACCCCCCACGAAAAGGTCCGCTGCGCCCTCCTCGGGCTTACGCAGAGCGTCCTCGGGCTCGTCGTCCGGGCTGGCGAACCCCCGACGGCCGCCGACCCCGTCCGCCTCGCCCAGCGGAACGCCGGCAAAGTGACCGGCCTCGCCGTCGTCTTCGACGAGGGGCGCCCCCTCCGCCGCCGCCTGGTCTGGCCGACCTACCAGACCGGCCGCGAAGGCGACCCCAGCTTCAGGGAAAACGAAGTCCACATCCTTGAAGCGATCCGGCAGTTCAGCGAGATGGCCGCCATGCTCCCTGCCACCGTCGCGCGCGGCATCAACACCGAGGCCGACGACCTCGCCGCCTTCCTCACGGTCCACGCTGCTGGAGCCGTGCGTATCGCCTCCAGTGACCGCGACTTCATGCAGCTGCTCGACGAACGGGTCTCGCTCTACTCGCCGATCAAGCGTGTCGTGATCACCACCGCGAACTTCGACGAGCACGCCGCGCCCAAAGACGCGAAAGGCGTCGCGGCCCCCTTCCCGCGCGAGCGCTATTTGGACTACCGCGCCGCCAGCGGCGACACCAGCGACGACCTCCCCGGCATCCCCGGCCTCGGCACGCTCGGCGCAGCCAAGCTCCTCGCGATGTACCCGCTCGACGACTACCTCGAAGAACCGCTCCTCACGGCGCGCGCTCTCGGCCGCACGAACGCCAAGCTGATCAGCGCGATCAAGAGCGGCGAAGCGGCCCAAACCGTCGCCCGCAACCGCGTGCTGATGGACCTGCGCGCCGCCGCCGCCCGTTATGACACTCTCGACGGGATGCGCACCGCCGGCGCTTGGGACGAATCCGGCTTCCGCGCCTGGTTCCACGAGCAGCGCATCGCGGGCCTGGAGCTCTCAGCGGCCGTCGTCGCAATGGAAAGCCTCACCCAGGCGGTTGCGTAGGACGCCCCTCGGCCGCGAAACTCAGCCAAGGGGCGATTAGCTCAGCCGGTTAGAGCGCTTCTCTTACAAAGAAGAGGCCGGGGGTTCGAGCCCCTCATCGCCCACCACCCTTTACTCGTCCGTCCACGCCGTGGCTACCAAGGTCCGTAAAGATAGCCACGACGTGGCCGCGCCATTGGCGAGACCCCCACGTGTCCCCCCTTTTGGAACGCTTCCGACTTACCGATCAGTAACGGTGGGCAAGCCGCGCAAGCCGGAGTTACTTGCTCAGTTATCTTACGATCGGGGAACACTGTCATAATGATCATCCGTCGATTTGGCGCTCGCCGCCTCATGGCCGCGGGCCTCATTGCGGGCGGCTCGGTTGCCGCCTTCGCCTTTGCAGCCGCCAACGTCGTGCCGGAATCCGGCGCTGGCGATGGTAACGACACCATCAGCGGCTACACCATCACGAACGTCGAGTACAACCTCGAATCCAACCCGGTCTTCATCGACTCGTGGGAGTTCGACATCGCCCCGACCGACGGTGCCGCGGCCGCGCGCGTGGTGAAGGCCAAGGTCGTCGGCGCGACGACGACGTACGTCGACTGCACGGTATCCTCGGGCCACGCCACCTGCGATGCGCCCACGGGCACGATCACCGTCCTCAGCACGGACAACCTTCGCGTGATCGCGGTCCAGTAAACAGACCACGGCGCCACTGGGCGGCGAGGAACTCGCCGCCCAGTTTGCCGCTACCTCCTGTTCACCGCCCTTCCACCGGTCGAATACCCAACTGGAGGGCCGAAGAGCGAAACGATGCGAACCTACCCGGGACCGAGGCGTGTGCTGTTGCTGGCAGGCTTAAGCGGAGTGGCCGTGGCCAGCGTTGCCTCTGCCGCCGCGAACAACCTCCCGAAGTCGGGCGCCGGTGACGGCTCAGCAGCCGTCTTGGAGTACGTCATCACCGGCCCACCCGTCTACACCTTGAACACCAACAACCCTCAACAGCTTGACCAAGTCAGCTTCACGCTCAGCCCGGCCCCATCCCCGGGCGCGAAGATCCGCGCCCAGGTGCTCAACCCGGGCGGGACGTGGTACGCCTGCACAGCAAGCGGCGCCTCCATCACCTGCGGTACGACCGTTGGCGTCGCCGCCTCCGCGCTCACGGCCAACCAACTGCGCGTTGTGGTGGTGGACTGATGGCCCGCCGCTTTGCCCGCGCCGTCATCCTCGGAGGGCTGCTCGCTGCGCTCGTAGCGGGGGCAGTGTGGCTCCTGCCCCGCCAACTCGGCGGGAGTACGTCGTTCGTCATCGTCAGCGGCAACAGCATGGAGCCGCACCTCTCCGCCGGCGACCTCGTCATCGTCCGGGAGCAGCCGGCCTACGCCGTCGGCACGGTCGCCGTGTACGAACACCCGGACATCGGCCAGGTCGTCCACCGGATCATCGATCGCGAGCCCCTTGGCTTCGTCTTCAAGGGCGACAACAACGGCTTCGTCGATGGTGTGCACTTGGACGAGGAAGCCATCCGTGGAGCCGAGTGGGCAGTCGTCCCCGGCGCTGGCCGCTGGCTTCGGCTCCTCCAGCAGCCAGCCGTGGCTGGCCTCGTGGTTGGGTTCGCGCTCGTCGCCTTCCTCGGAGGACGCAAGGCCGCGAAGCGCCGAACTTGGAACCCCTCGACGACGCCGCTGCTGCGGCCGGAGCGAAGCCCATGAACCGCCTCTTCACCCAATGGTGCGACCTCACCCTCGCGCTCACCGTGGTCGCCGGCCTCGGCATCATCCTGACGGTCGCCGGTTTCCTCGCCGATCCCGAGCGCGACGAAAACCGGGACCTCGTCTATGAGCAGACCGGCGAGTTCGACTACAGCGCCCCGGTCAACGAACCCTCCCTTTACGACGGCGGCGCGGTGGCCACTGGCGACCCCATCTTCTTCGCGCAGTCCTCGCAGGTGGCCGTCTCCTATCGCCACCGCGTCGAGGCTGGCCATGCGGTGGCCGCGGCCGGCCAGGGCCGCCTCATCGCCGAAGTCGGTGAAGCGAGCGGCTGGAAACGGACGCTCGTCCTCGCCCCGGAAACCCCGTTCACGGGCGCCGGGACGACCCTCTCCGGGTCGCTCGACCTCGCCCGCGTCCAGGAGTTGATGGCCCAATTCGCCGCAGCCACGGGCGTCCAGCACCCGTCATTTACGGTCAGTCTCGTCTCTGAAGTGACCGTCAACGGCAGCCTCGCAGGGGCCAAGCTCGCAACCTCGGCGACGCCCCGGTTGACGTTCCGGGCCGACCCTGCCGGGCTCCGCATCGAGCGCCCCAACACCCCAGACGCCGGTGACCCGCTCAACCCGGTCAGCAGCGGCATGGTCCGCGCCACGTCCCGCACCAACCACACGCTCGCCCTCGGCCCATTGGAGGCGAGCGTCGCCACCGTGCGCCTCGCCGGCCTGGCCCTGGTCGCCGTCGCGGTCATCCTTAGCGCGGCGCTCGCCGCCGCCGCACTTCGTCTGGGCAGCGAGAAGGACCCCGCGCAGGTGTTCGCCGCCGCCGGAGTCCCCGTCGTCCCAGTCGCCGACGCAGCCGCCGAGCGTGGGGCGCTGACCACCGTGGATGTCGCGCGCATCGAAGACCTCGCCACCATCGCCTTGCGCGAAGGCGGACCTGTTCTGGACGCCCAGGCCGGCGGCGGGCGCCGCTTCACCGTCTACAGCCAGGGGATCGCCTACCAGTGGTCGGCTACGCCCGAACGCGGCCAGCTCAAAGCCCAACGGACGGTCGCCTGATGCGTCGCCAGGCGCCCCTCGCGGGGGTGTTGGCGGCCGTCGTCGGGATCGCTCTTGTGAGCGTCCCAAGCTTCGCTGCTTCAAACAGCGTGCCGGCGAGCCGGGCGAGCGACCTCACCCGCACGATCACCGCCAACGACCTCAAGCCCCCAGAGTGCGCCGGCATCTCGCTCACGGTCGTGGTTGGCGTTGCCGGGGCCGGCGCCGGGACCAACGGGCTCGTCCTCGGCACCGCAGGGAACGACACCATCAACTCGGCCGGCGGTTCAGACTGCGTCCTCGGCGGCGCTGGAAATGACACGCTTACCGGAGGCTCGGGCGCCGACGTCCTCCTGGGCGGCCCCGGTTCCGATAGCCTCCAGGGTGGGGGTGGCGATGACTTCCTTTACGGCGGCGACGCGAACGACGCCCTAAACGGCGGCGGTGGAACCGACTACTGTGAGGGCGGCGCCGGTACCGACACGTTCACGCGCTGCGAGACCATCGTTCCCTGAGTGGACTCCACCCGCCGGGACGCGCCATGATCCCCGGCAGAGACGCCGCCGAAGGGGATCATCGTGGCCATTTCGCAACAAGACCTGCTCCGCAAGAGCCTCGCTTCCATGCACAGCCTGCTCGACAAAGCCGTCGAGGGCATGACCGCCGACCAGCTCAACTTCCGGCCGCAAGAGGGCGGCGTCAGCGGCTTCTTCAGCCTCTGGCACTACGTCCGCACGGAAGACAACATCATCAACTGGGTCACCCAGGGCAAGCCAACGGTCTGGCTCAACGGGAAGTACAACGACATCTTCGCTCTGCCGCGCAACAGCCAGGGCACCGGCATGACCACCGAGGAGGCCAACGCCGTCCAGGTCAAGGATGTCGCGCGCTGGCACACCTACCAGCAGGCCGTCTGGGCCGCGACCGACGCCTACCTCGCGGACATGTCCCCGGAGGAATTCGACTCCCGCCGCGTGACGATCAAACCGCTCCCCGAAATGACGCTCTGGGACGGGATCTACGGGATCTGCCTCAGCCACGGTTACCGGCACGTCGGCGAGATCGAATACGTCCGCGGCGTCCAGGGCATCGGCGGCCTCACGATCTGAAGCGTGGCCGGGTGGGGCCCCGACAGCGCTCGACCTAGCCGAATCCAGCTACACCGGCCTTCCCGAAGGCGAACGGGTGGTCTGGTCGATTCTCGAGGATTTCGATGATGTTCCCGTCCGGGTCGTAGCCGTAGATCGCCTTGGCTCTCCCTGCCACCACTGGATCGGTGGCGAACCGCATCCCCAAGGCGGCGAGCCGCGCGCACTCTTCGTCGAAGCCACGGACTTCGACCGCAAAGTGGGTGTACGCGTGGTCGTGGGGGCGCGCGGCGCCGCCTTCGCGCGCAGCAGGGGCCGAGTATTCGAACACCTCGAGGTAGCACGTGCCGGCACGGAGCCTCTGGCTCCGCGCCGCCGAGCCCGGGACGCCGATGATGCTGTCGATGAACCCGTTCCCTCGCCACTCAAGGTCCCCGTCCGGGATCAGCTCAAACCCAAAGGCCCTCACGTAGAAATCGACCAGCCGCTCAAGATTGGGCGTATTGATCGCGATGTGGTGGATCCCGCGGATCACTCGCATCCCTCCGTCCCGTTTCCGCGAAGTCTACTCGTTCCCAAGTGCCATCGCCCCTGGCCCCGCGACGACGTAGAGTGTGGGTGTGCGACCCCGCGGCCAGGCGGGCGCTCGGGGTGCAGACGTGGACCAGCCGAAAGAAGAATCCGTCCGGAAGATGTGGAACTACGCGGAGAAGTTTGCCGAAAAATCCGGCACCCACCTCCACCCCGACCGCTTCATCACCGAGGGCGTCGTCCTCGGGCTCGCCAGCCACATCGACCGCTTCGGCCGCCCCCTCTGCCCCTGCAACTTCTACCCCGAAAAAGACGAGAAGGGCGAGTGGCCCGACGGCCTCTACCTCCCCCGCGACGAAGAAGTGAAGCGCCGCACCTGGATCTGCGCCTGCGATGAGATGCAGATCTACAAGTACTGCCATTGCCTCCTCTTCGTCGACGAAAACGGCCTCCCGATCACGGAGTACCTGCCCGAAGACCACGAAGGCCGCGAGATCTACGGCGTCGTGAAGGACCCGACCCCGGAGAAGGGCCGCGCCCTTGCGAAGGCGCTTGAAAAGCAGGAAAAGCCCACCAGCTAACGGGCCGTTACTTACCCTTTCCCCAGGGGCCGGGCAGCGCCGTCTATGGTGCCCGGCATGAACGAATACCAGCGCTACCTCCTCGAAGAGTTCGTCGACGAATACCACGAGCGCAAGATGGCGCGCCGCGACCTCCTCCGACGAGCCCTACTGATCATGGGCAGCGTCCCCGCGGCCGCCACGGCGCTGATCGCCGTGGGGTGTGGCGGGGACGACGATGAGGCGTCCAGCCCATCCTCAACACAGGCCACGACCACGCCACCGCAAGCCACCACCACCGCGGCCAGTTCGGCGTCCGCGGCAGCGACGACGGCCGCGGCGAGCCCCCAAGCGACCGCCACGGCCGCCCCCGGAGTCGCCGCCAGCGACCTCAAGATCCCAGGGCCAGCCTCGGACCTCCTCGGCTACCTCGCGCTCCCGGCGGGCAACGCCAAGGCGCCGGGCGTCCTCGTCATCCACGAAAATCGCGGCCTGAATGAACACACCAAAGACATCGCCCGGCGCTTCGCCGGCGAAGGCTTCGCCGCGCTCGCCGTCGACCTCGTCTCGCGCGACGGGGGCAGCAAGACAGACACGGCCGCGAACACGGGCTCGCTCGGTCGCGCCCGCCCCGACGACCTCATCGCCGACCTGAAGGCGTATGGCGCCTACCTCGGCAGCCACGAACGGGTGAAGCTTGGCGGCATCGGCGTCACCGGCTTCTGCTTCGGCGGCGGCTACGCCTTCGAAGCGGCGATCGCGGACGCCACGGTAAAGGCGGCGGTGCCCTTCTACGGCATCTGCCGTCTCCTGGACCAACTCTCGACCACCAAAGCCGCCGTCCTTGTGATGTACGGCGCGAACGACACCCGCGTCACGAGCCAAGCCGAACAAGTGAAAGCTCAGCTCGCCAAAGCGGCCCAAGCCTCCGAGGTGAAGATCTTCGCCGGCGCCAACCACGCTTTCTTCAACGACACCGGAGGGAATTACAACGCCGACGCCGCCAAGGACGCTTGGACTCAGATGCTCGCCTGGTTCCGCAAGTATGTGTGAGTCGATGAGTTGATGAGACCGGTCGGCGCAGCGACGACCGAAGTCCGCCGACCATCTTGCTCGTTTCACGCGCCAACGCAATCAGCCGATCGAAGTCCGCACACCCGATAAAGCTGAGCGTCGAGACCGGCCTCCGTTCCTCACTGGGCCCGTCAACTCATCAACTCGTCAACTCTGTCCGAAGGCGCGAATTGTGCCGATGTACGCCTCGCCACGTTGGCCGTCGGGGACGACGGGGAACAGGACGGCTTCGTCGATGCCTGCGTCGAGGTACCTCTGGACCTTCGCCTCGCACTCGTGGAGCTGGCCGATAACGCCGTGGCCGTCGGCAAACGCGTCGGGGATCGCGGCGATCGCGCCGGCGCGGTCGCCCGCGGCCCAAAGCTGGCTCACGGTCTCGACCTCTTTGGCGTACCCGTCCTCGCGGAAGACCGACTGGTACACCGGAGCGAGAAAGTACGTGATGAGCTCGCGCTTGAGAGGGTTCGCGCCGTTCTCGAAGATGTCCGTGATGCAGGTCCGGAAGTTGGCGAACACGCGGAAGTCTTTCCGCGACTTGCCAGCCTTCGCGAGGCCCCTGTCAACCGAGGCTAGCGCGCGCTCGGTATACCCCAACGTCGGGAAGTTGAGGATCACGCCGTCGGCAATCTCCCCCGCCAGCTCCAACATCTGCGGGCCCAGCCCAGCAAGGTAGATCGGCATCGCGGGGGTCGCGGCGTTGCGGAGGACCGCGCCGCGAAGGTTGAACAGCCCCTCGCTCTTCACCCGTTCGCCAGCCAGCAGCCGCTTCACGAGGCTAACGTACTCACGGGTGTGGCGGATTGGCCGCTCGAACGGGATGCCGTGCCAACCAGCGACGATCGCCGCCGTGCTCGTGCCGAAGCCGGGCGCCATCCGGCCACCCGAGAGCTCCTGGAGCGAATGGAGCGTCATCGCCGTGAGGAACGGGTCACGCACATACGTGGGCAGAATGCCGGTCGCGAGGGTGATCCGCGAGGTGCTACAGGCGACCGCCGCCAGCGCCGTCACCGCGTCCGGCCCTTGCACTTCGGCCACCCAGACCGCGTTGTAACCCGATTCCTCGGCCGCCTTGGCTGCCGCGACGTGATGCGCGACGGTCGCGCCGGAAATCGAAGTCCCCGTGAAGATCATGGCAGAACCCTCCACAAATTGACGTTACTTCCCTCGCGGACGCTGGCGGACGAATCCGCGGCTCAACAACCACCGGACCACGAGATGGGACAGTGCG
Organism: Dehalococcoidia bacterium; assembly: GCA_046152925.1. Classification (GTDB taxonomy): domain Bacteria; phylum Chloroflexota; class Dehalococcoidia; order Tepidiformales; family Tepidiformaceae; genus CAMAUF01. Next base: position 27,104 of record JBJXFX010000051.1, on the reverse strand, counting down.
AGCCCCAACAGGATCGCCGCGACCAGAAACGCGACGAGCTGCGGCAGCTGCGTGTCGCCCGCTTCGCTCGCGATGCCGGAGGGCACGCCCACGAACACCCCGAGAAAGAGCCCCAGCGCGAACATGAAGAAGACCGGAAAGGTCCTCCACTGCCACTGAGGCAGCGGGCGACGCTCCGGCGCCCGCTGGGCGATGGCCGGGATCGTGTTTCCCGCCGGCGGAGCCGCAGCGGGCTTCGGCTTGCGGTCGCGACGCCGGCTACTCACGCCGGTATCCCAAACCGCAAGCGGAACGACACATCGCAGCGCAGACAGAGCGGGGTGATGTCCCGCCCGAGCAAGTGCCGGTAGCCGATCTCGTGCACGCCACAGGGCCTCCCAGGTTCACGAATGCGTTCGTCCGGGAAGTGAAACACACCGCCGCAATCCGCACACACCAACACGCTCCGGCGCCCAAATGGCTCGCCGCATTCGCAACAGGCGGTGCGGTCCATCGCTGCGCCTAGCCTCGCAGCGCTTGGATGTCTTTGCGGACGAAGAGGTACACGCCAGCGCCCGTCTTCCGGTGGCGGACCGACCCGCCATCCGCGAGCCCGCGGAGCGCATCGGGCGCCATCTGCGCCGCAACCGCTGCCTCATCGAGGTCGAGCACGTCATCCAGACTCGCCTGCGGCTCCGGGTTCAAACAGACGTTGCAGGTGAAGTCCAACGCGAGGTGGTCTTCGTTGATCCAGACCGACCCGCAGTCCTTGCCTGGCCGGTCCAACCGCTGCGCAAGGTGGTAGAGCGCGCCGCACTGGCCGCACCAGGCTTCCTGATCGGCTGGCACCTCTTCGAGGCAGACGCGGCAGCGAGTTGTCGGCTCAGCGGTCATAACGGCGCCGAGGATACCACGATCGTTGACTGGCCGACCGATCCGCCGATACCATTAGGCAACTTTAGCATTTCTTCTCCGGGCGGAGATTCTCCGGGTGGAGATAGGAGCGACGCGCATTGGCCGAGGCACAGGTCGCCGAAGGCTTGGTGGGCCGCCTGGGAGTGAAGCCGCTCCCGGACGGGGTCCTCACCCAAGCGCTCACCCACGCGTCCTACCTGAATGAGACGGACACGCGCGCCGCCTCGAATGAGCGGCTGGAGTTTCTCGGCGACGCGATCCTCGGGATGGTCATCGCCAATGAGCTCTACCGGAAATATCCAGAGGCCGGCGAAGGCGAGCTCACGCGGATGCGGGCCGACCTTGTCCGAGGCAGCACCTTGGCGCGGGTCGCCGCCCGGATCGGCGTCGGCGAGCACATCATCCTCGGTCGCGGCGAAGAGGGCGCCGGCGGCCGCAACCGCGACCGCAACCTCGCCGGGGCGTTCGAGGCGCTGGTTGGCGCCGTCTACGAATCGCATGGCTATCGCGTCGCCCGGACCACGATCCTCCGCCTGCTCAAGCCGGAAATCTCCGAGCTTCGCCGCGACGGCGCCAAGATCGACGCGAAATCCAGCCTCCAACACCTCGTCCAGGCTCGCTGGCATGAACCTCCGGACTATGTCACGGTGGACGAGACGCCAGATGGCTCGGATCGACGGTTCGCCGTCGAAGTCCGCGCCGCGGGCGTCACCCTCGGGCGGGGCGAGGGGACGAGCAAGCGCGAAGCCCAACAAGGGGCCGCGCGCCAGGCCGTCGCACGCCTCCAGGCAGAGACCGAGGGCACTCCATGTACCTGAAAAAGCTCACCCTGCAGGGCTTCAAAAGCTTCGCCAACCGCACCACCTTCGAATATACCGGCGGCATCACGGCCGTCGTCGGGCCCAACGGCTCCGGCAAGAGCAACGTCACCGACGCGCTCCGCTGGGTCCTCGGCGAACAGAGTTCCAAGCTCCTTCGCGCCAAGAAACAGGAAGACGTCATCTTCGCGGGCACCCGCGACCGCGCCGCGGTGGGCCTCGCCGAAGTCATCCTCACCCTCGACAACAGCGACCGCTGGCTCCCCCTCGACTTTGCGGAAGTCGAAGTCGGGCGCCGCGTGTACCGCAACGGCGATTCGGAATACCTCCTCAACGGCCAAAAGGTGCGACTCCGCGATGTCGCCGACCTGCTGATGAGCGGTGACGTTGGCCAGAACTCGTACACCATCCTCGGCCAGGGCCTCGTCGATGAAGTCCTCAGCATGTCGCCCGACGAGCGGCGGGGATTGCTGGATGAAGCGGCCGACGTGAAGCGCTTCCGCCTCCGGATCAAGGAAGCCCAGGACCGCCTGAACCTCACCCAGGAGAACATCGGCCGCGTCCGCCTCGTCATTGCCGAAATCGAACCGCGTCTCGCCCAGCTCAGCCGCCAGGCGGAACGCGCCTTGGAACACGCCAAGCTCTCCGCCGAGCTCGCCGAACTGCTTCGCATCTACTACATCCAACGTTGGGATGAAACGCAAAACGGCCTCATGCGCGTCCGTGCTGCCCTCGACCAGTCGGCCGCCGAGACGGCCACCGCCCAGGAGCGCGTCGACCGCATCCGCGAGCAGCTCCGCCTGCTGAGCGACGAAATCCGGCGCGGCCGCGAAATCCTCGCGCGTCGCGAAGCCGCCCACACCGAGATCACGGCCCGCGTTCGCGCCGTCGAGCAGTCGCTCGCCACCACCCGCGAGCGGTCGTCGAACCTCACGCGGCGCGTGGGCGAGCTCCGCAACGAGGTCGCCGCAGCCGAACAGGAGCACGCGGGCCTCGGGGCGACCGACTCGGGCGCCACGATAACCGGCGACCTTGAAGCCGATGTCGCCGCCGCGCGCAAAGAAGTCGAAACGCGCCGCGCGAAGCTCGCTGAAACCGAACGCACCTACCTCGCCACCCGCGCCCGCGCCCAACAGGGCAAAGACATGGCCGAGGCGGACGTGAAGCGCGCGGGCGCCATGGAGTCGGACGAACGCCGGGCCACCGCCCGGATCGCGGAAATCGACCGCGAGATCGACGGCTTTCAGCCGCGACGGCGCCAAGTTATCGCCGAACTCAAAGCCTATGGCGGCCGCTACCGTGACCTCCGCGCCGTCCTCATGGGCGCGACCCAGGCCGTCGAAGAGGCTCGCCTCGGCGCGGCCGCCAATCGCGACCGCCTCGCCCGTGTCCAAGAAGAGGTGCGCGCCGCCCAAGTGGCGGCGAACACCGATCTCCGCGAGCTCGACCGGCTCGAAGGCCGGCTTGATGCGTTGCGCCGCGTCCAGGCCGAGCACGACGGCGTCGCTGCCGGCACGCGGGCCGCGCTGATCATGGGCGGGCACGTCGCCCCCAGCGAGGGCGAGGCCATCAGCCGCGTCCCCGGAATTCATGGGCTGCTCGCCCGGCATATCAAGGTCCCCGCCGGCCTCGAGATCGCCGTCAACGCCGCGCTCGAACACCGGCTCCACGCCATCGTGGTCGAAGACGAAGACACGGCCCTACGCGCGATCGAACAGCTTCAGAGCCACCGCCGCGGCCGCGCGCAGTTCCTCGCGCTCGACACGCTGCGCCACGTCTATGCCCTCAACCTCCAGAAGGAGAAGGGCGTCGTCGGCGTCGCCGCCAAGCTCGTGAAGTGCGAAAACGCCGTCCGAGCACTCGTCGATACGCTCCTCGGCCGCGTCATCATCGTCGAGGACGTGCCCACGGCGCAGCGGATCATCAAACGCGGCCTCGGCTCCGTGGTCACCGTCGACGGCACCTACGTCGAGGTGCCGGGCCTCATGGTCGGCGGTGCGACTGGCGCCGACGAGGGCGGATTCGTCCGCCAGCGCGAAATGGAAGAACTGCCCGCCCAGATCGACGAGGTCCGCAATCGGGCGCAGGCGGCGGCCCAACAGTTGCACCAAGGTCAGGATTCCGCGTCGCAGCTCTCCCAGCGCGTCCGCGAATCGGACCAGCTGCACGACCGCCTCCGTCGCGAGCTCGACCAGGCCCGCAGCGGCTTGCAAAAGGAGCGCGACCGCCTCCATCGTCACCGCCGCGACCTCGACGCCCTCAAGCAGCGCCGCGGCGACCTGCAGCGCGAACGCGAGCGCAACGAACGCCAGGTGGCGCAGGCTCGCCACGCAAACAGCCAGCTCCAAGCAAAGGCGGCCGAACATCAGGCGGCGGCCCAGGCCGCCGAGGCGGCGCTCCAAGAGGCCTCAGCGGCCCGCGAGGCCGCCCTCGGCCACGTTGCCGAGGCGAACGCCCAACTGGCCGCACTCGACGGCGAACACAAGACGATCCAAGCCCTGCGCGAACAGCACCAACGCTCGGTTGCCCGCGCGCTGGCCACGGTGCAGGCACGGCGCGGCCAACTCGAGGCCCACCAACAAGAGCTCGCCGCCGCCGACACCCAGACGACGCAGCTCGAAGCTCAGCTCGCGGCCATCCAGGCAGAGCGCTCCGCAGACACCGGCGACACCGCGCCGGACCGTGACGAGTTGAGCCGCCTCGAAACCCACGAGCGCACCGTGCAAGCCGAGCTCAACACGGCTCAGGGAGCCCTCTTGGAGGCTGACCGGCGCCGTTTGGACCTCGAAGCGGAACAGGCTCGCCTCCTCGCGCTGGCCGAAACGCTCCAGTCCGAGATGTCCCGCGAAGGGCTCGCCTACGGCCGCCGGGAAGCGCCCGAGGCCGAGCCGGCCGTCGTCCAGGGCGCCGCCGCCGTCGACCTCGAAGACACCCGGAAGCGGATCGAGGACATCCGGCGCCAAGTCCGGAAGCTCGGGCCAATCAACGGCGAGGCGCCGGAAGACTACCGCGAGAGCAAGGAACGCCACGAGTTCCTCACCGCCCAAATCGCCGACCTCACCGACGCCGAGGCCCAGCTTCGCGACGCAATCGCCATCTTGGCGAAGGAGATCGAGTCGCGCTTCGTCGTCACCTACGGCGTCGTCGATAGCGCTTTCCAGGGCTACTTCAAGTCCTTCTTCGGCGGCGGCGAGGCGAAGCTCATCCTCACCGACCCCGACAACCCGGCCGACTGCGGCCTCGAAATCGACGCACAGCCTCCCGGCAAGCGCGTCCGGAGCCTCGCCATGCTTTCCGGCGGCGAACGGTCGCTCACCGCCGTGGCGCTCCTTTTCGCCCTGCTTGCGGCCAACCCGGCGCCCTTCTGCGTCCTCGATGAAGTGGACGCCGCCCTCGACGAAGCGAACGTCGGCCGCTTCACCGGCGCGCTGAAAAAGCTCTCGGAAAAGACCCAGTTCCTGATGGTGACCCACAACCGGCGCACCCTCGACGTCGCCGACGCGATCTACGGCGTCAGCATGGCGCGGGACGGAGTCTCAAAGGTCCTTTCCCTCCGCCTCTCCGAAGTCCCTCAGGAGACCTGACCGCAGCGCGACGCCACCCTACCATCCACCTAACGGCGACGGCCGGAGGAGACGCCCGTGCGGTTCTGGCGCAAAAAGAAGGACGAGGAATCGCCGGTCGAAGGCGGCGTCGCCGTTGCCGACCCCGTCGACGAACCGCTCGATGCCGTCGAAGAGGCCAGCCCGGACGAAGAGGCCGAAATCCTCGCCGCCACCGAGAAGGCGCTGGAGAGGACCCGTCGCGGCTTCTTCGGCCGCCTCGGTGGCATCTTCCAGCGCGCCGACTTCGATGACGACCTCTGGGATGAGCTCGAAGAAGTGCTCGTCACCAGCGACATGGGGATCACCACCACGACCGCCATCCTCGACCGCCTCAAGAAGCGCGTGAAGGCCGATGGCGTCAAACAGGGCGCCCGCGTCCGGGATATCCTCAAAGACGAGCTCATCGCCATCCTCGATGAGCCGCGCACGACGCCTCTCGCCTGGGCGGGCCCGACGCCCCCGGACCAAGCCATCATCCTCATCATCGGCGTGAACGGCGCGGGCAAGACAACAAGCATTGGCAAGCTTGCGCACGCCTTCCGCCGCGACGGCGCCACCGTTATCCTCGGCGCAGCCGACACCTTTCGCGCCGCCGCCATCGACCAGCTCAAAGTCTGGGGCGACCGCGCCGGCGTCCGCGTCATCGCGCATCAACCCAACTCCGACCCCGGCTCCGTGGTCTTCGACACGATGAATGCGGCCGAAGCTGCCCGCGCGGACTTCGTCATTGTCGATACGGCCGGCCGCCTCCACACCAAAACGAACCTCATGGAAGAGTTGAAGAAAATCAACCGGATCGTCCAGCGCAAGGACCCCACAGCCCCCCACGAGACGTTCCTCGTGCTCGATGCGACCACCGGCCAAAACGGGCTCAGCCAGGCGCGTTCCTTCACCGATGCGGTCGGCGTCACCGGCATCATCCTCGCCAAGCTCGACGGCACGGCGAAAGGCGGGATCGCCTTCGCCATCACCCACGAGCTCGGGATCCCGGTCCGCTACATCGGCACCGGCGAGAAGATTGGCGACCTCGCACCGTTCAACGCCCGCGACTTCGTCGAGTCGCTTTTCGCCTAGCCACAGGAGAGGACGATGGACGCGCTGGCCTTCTGGGCGGTGTCGCTGGCGGCTGGCGCGGTGGGGTGGCCGATCTGCGCCCGCCTCTTCCGGCGCTTCCCCGACGCCGGCGCCGGCCTCGCGGTACCCGTCGGCCTGCTCCTGATCGGGTTCACCCTGTTCACCCTGCGGACCGCGTCGGTGCTCCCAGCTGGCCGCGGCGGCTTCATCCTCGCGGCCGCCGGCGCCAGTGTCGTGAGCCTCGTAGTCCTGGGCCGCGACCGGCGCGCCGCCGCCACCTTCCGGCGCACCCTGCCCCTGCTCTTCATCCTGGGCGGGCTGTTCACGGCCCTCTTCTTCTCCTACGCCGCCTTTCGGTCCTACTCCAGCGAAATCCTCCGGCACTCCGAACAGACGATGGACCTGATGTACCTGACGAGCGCGCTTCGCTCCGCGGAATACCCGCCGCAAGACGGTTGGCTGTCGGGCGAAAGCGCGAGCTATTACTACTTCGGTTATGTCCAGATGGCCGCGCTCTCGTCGATTGCTGGCGTCCCTGCGACAACCGGATACACGCTCGCCCTGGCGGCCACCTTCGCTTCGGCCGGCCTCGCGGCGGTCTCCGTCGGCATGGCGCTCACCCGGCGCCTGCTGCCGCGCCCAAAGCGCAGCTGGGCCGTGGGCGGCGGCCTCGCCGCTGCCGGGCTCCTGTTGCTCGCCGGCTCGCTGACCGCGCCCTTCGAATGGGCGGCAGCCCATGGCCAGACGAACGGGACCGTCTTCCGCGCCGTTGACCTCGAGAGCCTGCTCCCTTGCGACGCGACCACGCCCTCCAGCGCCGACTGCTACCGGGGCCCCGAACCGCGGACCAGCGCGTGGTACCCCACCGAGTTCTACTTCTGGTGGCGTGCGAGCCGGCTGATCCCCGACACGATCACGGAATTCCCCGCCTTCAGCTTCCTCCTCGGCGACCTCCACCCGCACCTCATGAGCCTCCCGCTCGTCATCACCGCCGTCGCCCTAGCCGTCGCCGAATGGCAACGGCGTGACCGTTCGGGGCTGCGGCGCATCCGGCGGCAGCCCTTCGAGGCGCTCTTCCTCGGGGTCGTGCTCGGCGCGCTCGCCTTCGGCAACGCCTGGGACGCGCCGACCTTCGTGCTGCTCTTCGCGGCCGCGCTCTTCGCGCGGGAGGCGCGAACCCTCGGACTCGTAGCGGGCGCAAAAGCGTCCGCTGGTTTCCTCGCGCCCGTTGTGGCGCTGGCCGTGGTGCTTTATCTCCCCTGGTACGCGGGTTTCAGCTCGCAAGCGAACGGGTTCCACGCCTATGCGCGAGCGGGAAGCGTCCCGTCGCACGTCTTCCTCCAATGGGGACCGCTGCTCCTTGCGCTGCTCGCCGCCACGGCCTTCTTCGTACGGCGCTCCGGGACACGCTCGTTGGGCACGCCGCTCACGTACGCCGCCTGGTTGCCGCTCGCCCCGCTCCTTGTTTGGATCGCCCTGTTAAGCGCCACCGGCGACCTCAGTACAGCGGTCGAGGCGCGTGGCGCGGGCGGCTGGGTCACCCTCATCGGATATGCCGCGCTCCTTTGCGCTTCGGGCGCCGCGACGCTCAAAGCCGCGAGCGCACGCCATCCGGCCGCCCTCCCCCTCGGGCTGGGCGTGCTCGGCGCGCTCCTGCTCTATGGCGCCGAGCTCTTCTACATCGGCGATGTCTTCGAAGGGTCGGTCCCGCGGCTCAACACCGTGTTCAAGCTGTCCTACCAGGCCTGGGCGGTACTCGCCCTCGCCGGTGGCGCATTGATCGTCGCGGGCCTCTTCTCGTCCGCGCGCGCGAGACTCGCGGCGGCTGCGGTCGCCACCGTCGCCGTCATCTCGCTCACCTTCGCCGTCATCGCGATCCCGAACCGGAGCAGCGGCTTCGACGGCCCAGCCGCGGTCGATGGGCTCGACTTCGTCCGGCGCTCCGACCCGGCGGAATACGAGCTCACGCGCTGGGTCGAGGCCAACACCAAGCGCGGGACGGTGATCGTCGAAGCGTCTGGCCGCCGCTGGGCCAACGGTCCCGATGGCCCCAGCGTCGTCGACGCGAACGTCGATTACACCGACGCCGGCCGCATCGCCGCCCGCGCCGGGACGCGCGCGCCCGTCGGCCAATACTTCCACGAAATCCAGTGGCGTGGCGATTCGGAAGCCAACCATCAGCTCCTTACCAAGCGCCAGGAACTGGTCGACGCCATCTACCTCTCCGGCGACCCCGCCGTTACGCTCGCGAACCTGCGAGAGGTTGGCGCCGAGCTCGTCGTGGTCGGCCGGTTGGAGCTCCAGAGATACGCCGCCGCCGGACTCGCCGATTTGGCCAGCTTCCTCGACCCTGTCTTTGCGTCAGGCGACCTCCGCGTGTACGCAGTCCCAGTCTTCCACACCGTGAGGACCTCGTGACCGACCGACCGACCGACCCCGCGCCCGCGCTCAGCATCCGGCTCGGCACCATCGTCTGGGTAGCCCTCGGGGCGGTCTTTCTCGCGCTTCGGGTTGGCCCAATCCTCAACCTCCCCGTGGGCGGGGCCGAGGCGGTCCACCTCTCGGGCGCGTGGCAGGCCAGCACTGGAGCAGCCGACGCTCGCTTCATCCCAACGCTCTTCCAGGCCCTCAGCGCGTTCCTCCTCAACTTCTCGGATTCTGAGCAGCCGAGCCGCTGGCTCGCATTCGCGGCCACGGCAACGGTCCCGCTCGCCTTTTGGCTCCTCCGGCGACCGCTCGGCGAGCCGGGGGCGCTGATCGCGCTCTTCCTGGTGACGTTCGACGCGCCCGCGATCGTCTTGGGCACGCACGCCAGTGCGATGGGGTGGGACGTCGCGATCACCGTCTGGCTCGCCGTGATCGCGCTCCGGAACGTGAATCTCCGCCTGGGCTGGGCTGCTCTTGGCTTCCTCCTCGCTACGAGCGGCCCACTTTGGTTGCCGCTCGGCGCCATCCTCGCCGCGCGGCTCGGGACACGCGGCCGGCGCGCGGACCTTCGCTGGGCAGCCGCCGGCGTCGCCGGGGCCGTCATCGGCATCCTGCTTGCGAGCTTCCGGTTCGGCCTCGGTTGGGAGGGCCTCCGCGTCCCGCCCTTCGACCTCTTCGCCGCCAGCTTCGACGAACGGTGGTCATCAGCGTCGGGCTTCGGGCTCAGCTTGCTCTACGTCTGGCCGGCCATCCTCATCGGCGCAGCTGCCGCCGCCTGGAACGTCTGGCGGTGGTATGGCAAACGCCCGGCCGGCAACCCGATCGTGATGGCCTGGATTGCGGCGGCGGCCCTCTGGTGGCTCGCCGGCCTCACGGGGCATGGCGGCCTCACCGCGCCAGCTCTGACACTTCCGCTCGCGCTCTGCGCCGGCCCAGCGCTGGCCAGGCTCGCCAGCGACGCGCGCCGCGCAGACTGGCAGACCGCCGCCATCGCGCTGCCTCTCGCCGCCCTCTTCACGGGAATGGCCATGGCCCTGGTCCTTGATTGGGCCGAGTTCGGCCGGGTTGGCTCAGCGAACCAGCAGGCGCGGGTCGCCATCTTCTCGGCGGCCGCCGCCCTGCTCGTCGGCTTCGTCGCCACCGTCCCGCTGGCGCGCCGGGCCTTGGCCGTCGTTCCCGCCCTGGCGCTCGCCATCCTCGCCTCTGGGGGCATCAACATCGGCTTCGTCGCGGAAGACGACCTGCTCCCCTCGCCCTTCGTGCCAGAACAGGCCCGCGCCCTCCGCGATTTCGCCCTCGAGCAGACCCAACTCAAGGGCGGTGACATCGTCATCCACCCTCAGTGCGAAGCTGAGCTGACCTGGCCACTTCGCGATTCCGGTGTCGTCGTCGTCTCGTCGCGTGTGCCCGCGAGCGCCAGGGTCCTGCTCTGGCCCGCCGCTTCCGGCCGCCCCGAGGGCTTCGACGTCGTCGAAGGTAACTGGGCCTTAACGCGAGAGCGCCGCGCACCCACCGCCGATGCCCTTGCTTACCTTCACTGGCTCTTCGACCGGAATACACTGCGCACGGTGCCGAGCGACCTCGCCGTCTACGTCAGGGGTGCCCAATGACCGCTCCAGCGATCGGGGCCGCGACCGAGTCGCAGTCCGCGCGCACGAACGCCCTCGACCGGGTGCTCGCGGTCCGCATCCCGCTCACCTGGGAGATAGCGGCCTATGTCGCTATCTTCGCCGTCGCTGCCGGCCTCCGCTTCTTCGACCTTGGCACCAGGGCCCTCCACCACGACGAAAGCATCCACGCGCAATGGTCCTGGAAGCTCATCCAGGGGAGCTACACGCACTCGCCCGTCTTCCACGGGCCGTTCTACTACCACTTCCAGGGCCTGATCTTCTTTCTGTTCGGGGCGAACGACTACACGGCGCGCGTCTCGGCTGCCATCACGGGGATGGGCGTTGTCGCGATCCCCTTGCTCCTCCGCCGCTGGCTCGGCCCCGCCGGAACGATCGCGCTCATGGCGTTCCTCGCCCTTTCCCCGACGGTCGTCTATTACAGCCGGTTCTTCCGCGAAGACGTCTACATGGCGTTCTTCGTGTTGGCCATGGCCATCTTCATGTGGCGCTACCTGTGGGGCGGCCGGGAGCGCTGGCTCGTCCTCTTCGCCCTGGCGTTCACTGGCGCCGTCACCACCAAAGAGGGCTCCTTCCTCACCGTCGCGGTCTTCCTTGTGTATCTCGATGTCTTAGTCGCGGCGAACCTCGCACGCCAGACGCTGGTCAACCGCGACCTCGATACACCGCTCCGCCGCTTCATCCTCACGGGCGCGTATGCGCCCTGGGCCTGGGCGATAGTCGCCCTCTGGCCCTTCATGCGTCCCCTCAAGGAACGCTTCGACTGGGACGACGACCTCCCGAGGTCGGCCGACGTCCTCATCCTCCTCGGGACGATCACCCTCCCGCTGCTCACACCACTTATCCGCGAACCGCTGCGCTGGGCCGGCATCCTGGAGCCCCAGTTCCCCGGCCGCGGTGGCAAGCTCACCGACCGGCTCGACTGGGAGTTCCACCTTCAGTTCGCCAACAGCATTACGCGCGCCGACCGCTTCGTCCTGGCCGGCCTGTTCTCGCTTACCATTTCGGCGGCGGCCTTCGTCGGCCTCCAATGGAAGCCGCGCCTTTGGCTCCTCACCGCCCTCGCCTGCGCCGCCATCTACACCACCCTCATGACCTTCTTCTGGACGAACCTTGAAGGCCTCGTCAGCGGCCCCTGGGGCTCGCTCGACTATTGGGCCGGCCAGCAAGACGAAAGCCGCGGCGAGCAGCCCTGGTTCTACTACTACCTCGTCATGGGCGTGTACGAGTTCCTGCCGCTTGCGCTCTGCATCGCCGGCGTCTGGTGGTCCGTCGTCAAAGGCAACGCCTTCTCGCGCTTCCTCGTCACCTGGCTCGTGGGCCAGTGGCTCTTCCTGTCTTGGGGCTCCGAAAAGATGCCCTGGAACAACATCCACATCGCGGTCCCGGCCTGCGTGCTCGCCGCCTGGACCGTCCAGCGCGCCTGGGAATCCTGGTCGCCACGCGCCGACCGCTCGCTCGTGCGGCCGTTGCTCCTCTTCGCGATCCCCCCGGCAGTCGCCTTCGCCCTGATCGTCCTCTTGCCGGCGGGCGGCCCGCTCTGGGTCGTGCTCCGAGTGGCGCTCGCCCTCAGCGCTGGCGGGTTGGTCTGGCAAGGCCTCCGTCTGACCAAGCCCGCGACCTCGCCAGCCCAGGACATCCCGGGCAACCCCGACGCCGCAGCCCACCACGGCGGGCGCGCGCTCGGGTTTGCGCTGGTGCTGGCCCTGATCGGTGCGCTGGCGTTCTTTTCAGTCCGCTCCATGATCGGCGCCAGTTTCCAACGCGGCGACGTCCCCAAGGACCTCCTGATCTACACCCAGAGCTCGCCCGACATCCCCGACCTCATGGCCCAGATCGAGCGTCTCGCGGAACTGACCGGCGAAGGCAAAGCGATCAAGATCGCCATCGATCAACAGGACTCCTTCGCCTGGCCGTGGGAATGGTATCTCCGCGACTACACCGGCAAGCTTTATCCTGACTTCACGACCGACCAGTCCGTCCAGGGCATCGCGCGCGGCGAGTACCGTGTCGCGCTCGTCAGCTACGCCAACGTCGGTCGCCTCAACGAAGCCCTCTCGCGCAGCCCCGAACCGTACTTCGGCACGCCGGACCGCTATCCCCACCGCTGGTGGTTCGATGAGACCTACAAACAGGGCATGACGTTCGATGGCAACAGCCTCTGCGTCACCAAGTCCGGCAACTGCGGCCCATTCCGCCCCCGCACCTGGCAACACATCGCTGGCAACATCTTCGATGGCTCCTGGCCGAAGACCTGGTACCACTTCTGGCGCGACCGCGACCCCGACAAGCTTGCGGGCGCGACCGGCGAGCGAGCCTGCAACTCCTGCGGCTCGGTCGACGCCTACGCCTTCTTCCCGGCGAACTTCGAACCCCCTTCCGGCAAGCTCGTCGCCCGCACCTTCGAGCCGCCGAAGCCGGGCGTCGACAGCGCGGGCCGGCCGACGTTCGGGGCGTTCGGGCCGCTCGCCGGCCAATTCACCGAGCCGATCGACATCGAAGCCGACGCCGCTGGCAACCTCTACGTCATAGACCGCGCCGCCTGGCGCCTGCAGAAGTTCAGCCCGACGGGCGAATTCATCGCCGCGGCGGGCGTCCGCTTCGACCCTCAGGACCCGAACGAATTCTCGGACCCGTGGGGCCTCGGCGTCGCGCCCGACGGCCGGCTGATCGTCGCCGACACCTTTGGCTGGACGCTCCGCCTGTTCGACACCGACCTCAAGCAGGTCCTCCGCTTCGGGGTGGCCAGCGGCCCGGAGCCCAACCCGGACCTCAACGAGGTCTTTGGCCCGCGCGACGCCGCGTTCGCCCCGGACGGCGCAATCTGGGTGACCGACACTGGCCACGGCCGCATCGTCGTCTACCGGGCCGATGGGACGCCCATCCGGCAGGTCGGCGCGAAAGGCTCGGGCCCCGGTCAGTTCGATGAGCCGGTCGGCATATCGATCGCCAGCGACGGGGCGGTGTTCGTCGCCGACATGTTCAACGGGCGGGTCGTCATCCTCGACCCGTCGGGCGCGCCCGCCGGCAGCTTCAAAGTCGACGGCTGGGGCGGCCAAGGGACCGACGACAAGCCCTACCTGCGCGCGCTGCGCGATGGCCGCGTCGCCCTCAGCCTTCCGAGCCAGAATCAAGTCCGCATTTACACCCGAGACGGCGCGCTGGCCGGGACCATCGCCCCCAGCGACGAGCCGTTAACCAAGCCTTACGGGATGGTTGAGGCCGCCGATGGTAAGCTCTGGGTCGTCGAAGGTGGCCGCGGGCGCGTCCGTCAATTCCCGCTGCCCTAACGCATGAAGGGATCCCGCCGCCTTGCTTCGCTCCTACCGTTTCTGGGCCGGCGCCGCTATCAGCGTGCTCTTCATCGCGCTCTTCCTGCGCGCGACCCATCCGCGTGAGCTCGGCGACGCGATGGAGCAGGCGAACTTCTGGTGGCTGATCCCCGCCCTCGGCGTCCTCTTCCTCGCCATCTGCGCGCGCTGCATCCGCTGGTCGGTCCTCATGCGCCCGGTGGCGCCGCTCAGCCCCGTCCAGCTCTTCCCGTACGCGATCATCGGGTACATGGCGAACAACCTTCTGCCGGCCCGCGCCGGCGAGGTCGTCCGTGCCTACGTCCTCGGCGACCGTGAGCGCGTCTCGAAGATGGGCACCTTCGGCACCATCGCCGTCGAGCGCCTCTTCGACGGCTGCATCCTCGTCCTGATGCTCTTGATCGCGGGCTTCGCCGTCGGCTTCGAAGATGCCAAGCTCAAAGTCATCGCCGGTGTTTCGGCGGCGCTCTTCGCCGCCGCCGTCACAGCCTTCTATGTCCTCACGTACTCCGAGGCTCGCGGCAAACGGGTCATCCGGCGCCTCATCCGCTTCCTCCCCGACCGCTTCGAACACAAGGCCGAGGACATCGCCGACTCGCTCATCGTCAGTCTCCGCTCGGTCCACGACCCGAAGTCGCTCGCCCTCGTGGCCCTCTTCAGCGCGCTCGCCTGGACTATCGAGGCAAGCAGTTACGCGGTCATCGGGCTCGGTTTCGACCTCGACGTGAGCTTTGCCGACTACGTCCTCCTGCTCGCCGCGGCCAACCTCGCGATCATCATCCCGACCTTTTTCGGCGGCACCGGGCCGTTCGAATGGGCGGCGAAGCTCGTCCTCGTCGGGGCGGGCGTCAACGGGGCCGTCGCGTCCGCCTACTCAGTCGTCGCCCACGCCTTCATCCTCATCCCGACCACGATCCTCGGGCTGCTCATCCTCTGGAGCTTCGGCGTGTCGTTCCGCAGGATCACCAACGTCGAAGTCCACGAAGAGCACAGGACGGCCGCGCCGTGAGGGTCGGCATCGTTGGCGCCGGCGTCCTCGGCCTCGCAGCCGCCAAGGTCCTCCAGGAGCGCGGCCATCAGGTCGAGCTCTTCGAGGCGCGCCACGAAGTCGGCGGCCAAGTCGAGACCTTCGACGCCGGCGGCGGCGAACCGCTCGAGTGCTTCTATCACCACATCTTCACGAACGACACCGTCGCGATCCGCTACATCGAAGAGATGGGCCTCGGCCAGGACCTCGAGTGGATCGAGCCGAAAAACGGCCACTTCGTGAAAGGCCGCGTCTGGCCTTTCGTCACGCCGCTGGACTTGCTGAAGTTCAGCGCTATCCCGATCACGAGCCGCGTCCGGCTCGGCGTCGCGGCCGTCTGGCTCCGCCGGCAAAAGGATGGCCTGCGCAAGTACGAAGGCGTCACCGCGCGGAAGTGGATGGAGCGCGCCGTCGGCAAGAAGGCGTTCGCGGCCTTCTGGGGGCCGCTCCTCAAAGGCAAATTTGCCGACCAGGCCGACACCGTCGGCATGGTCTGGCTCTGGAACAAGATCTACCTCCGCTTTGCCTCCCGCCGCGGCGCTGGCGCGACGGAGACCCTCGGCTACCTCAAGGGCTCCTTCCGTGCCTACTACACCAAGATCGCCGAGCGCATCGAGTCTGCCGGCGGCGTGATCGCCCTGAACACGCCCGTTGAGCGCGTCGCGGTCGTAGGCGGGCGCGCGACTGGCCTTGTCGTCCGCGGCGAGCATCGCCCCTTCGACGCCGTGCTCCTCACCACGCCGAACATCATCACCAAGCGCATCGCCCCGGACCTCCCGGAGGCCTATCGTGCCGTCCTCGACCGCGTCCGCTACCAATGGGCGACTTGCCTCGTGCTGGCGCTGGACCGCCCGCTCTCGCCCGTCTACTGGCTCAGCATCGGCGACCCGCTCCCGTTCGTCGCCTGCGTCGAGCACACCAACTTGCTCCCGCCCGAGCGCTACGCCGGCAACCGGATCGTCTACCTCTCGAATTATGTCTCTCCGGGCCACCCGGTCCTGGAGATGGACGTCGGACAGGTCCTCGAGGCGTACCTCCCAGGCCTCAAAGCGATCAACCCGGCGTTCGACCCCTCCTGGGTCCGCCAGAAGTGGTTCTTCAAAGACCCCGGCGGCCAGCCCGTGATCACGACGAACTACAGCCGCCAAATTCCCGAGATGCGGACGGGCATCAGCGGCCTTTACTTGGCAAACACCACCCAGGTCTACCCGGAGGACCGTGGCCAGAATTACAGCCTCCGCCTCGGCGAGCAGGTCGCGGCGCTCATTCACGGCGACTTCGCCGCGCCAGGGGCCTGAGCCATGGTACGTACGCGCTCGCCCCAGTTCGACGACGCACACGCCCGCCGCTGGCAAGACCCTGCCGCCGCGGCTGACTACCGCCACCGTGATGGCTACCTGGCCGAAGCCTTCGACCTCCTGCGGCAGTTCGCCAGCGTCGAACGGCCCGTCGTCCTCGACCTCGGCTGCGGGACGGGCAACCTCGCCCGCGGCATTGCACCCTGGGCTGCGCGCGTCGACGCCGTGGACCTCTCCGCCGAGATGATCGCGGAAGGGCGTCGACTCTCCGGCGGCGACGCCGTGAACATCCGCTGGCAACACGCCCCCGCGGAGACGTGCACACTTGATGGCCCCTACGACCTCGTGGCAGCCGGGGCGAGCATGCACTGGATGGACTACGAAGTTGTCTTGCCGCGTCTCGCCGGGGTGCTCCGTCCTGGCGGCTTCCTCGCCGTCGTCTCCTCGTGGCAACGCGACACATACGCTTGGGACGCCGAAGAAAAGGCCATCATCGCCCGCCACACTACCGCGCCGGATGTCGTCCCCTTTGAAATGATCCCCGTCTGGGAAGCGGCGGGCCTCTTTCGTCAGGCCGGCGAGTTCACCACAACGCCGGTCGAAGTCGCGAAGTCAGTCGCTGATTACGTTGCTGGCTGGCACGCGAACAGCCATCTCACCCGCGCCCACATCGACTCCGAAGCTTTCGATCGCGACCTCCTTGCCGTCCTCGCGGTCTATTGCCCGGATGGGGTGGTCCGGCGGAACGTCGTCACGCACGTGCTCTGGGGGTCGCCGCTCAGCCGACCGAACCCCTGAACTCGGTGCCCTTTCGACGAAGCAGAGTGGGTTTCTCGATCCCGGACGAGGCTTCACCTACCCGAACGCGGCCGGGAACAGCAATACCGCGAGCGCGCCCGCCGCTAAGTACGGGCCGTAGGCATAGCCCGCCTTCCGGTTCCCGCGGATCAGCAGAAGCACCGCGGGCACACCCGCTATCAGGATGCCAAGGAAGATCGCCGTTACGACCTCGGACCAGCCGACAACGAGCCCGATGAGGAGCATCAACTTCGCATCACCGAGGCCCATCCCGCCGGAGCCGACAAAGAGCCCGCCACCGAAGAGCAGCGCACCCGCAACGAACCCGGCCAGCCCGCCAAAGAGCACGTCCGACACGCCTTGCGCGTCCCACAACGGCGCCGCCAGCACGGCAAGGGCCATCGCCGGATAGCTGAGCCGGTCCGGGATCCGCTTCCGATCGAAATCCGTCGCAGCGAGCACGACGAACGCCAGGCCAAAGAGCGCCACCAAGACCGCGTCCGAACTCGAGAAACGGTCCGGCCAGAACGCGGCAGCCACGACGGCTGCGGCCGCGACACCGGCTCCCGCCTTCAGCGCGAGGCCCTTCCGCCCGCCGGCCGGCGCATCGCGGAACGCCTGCTCGCGATAGAGCAGGTGCTGCCAGCGGACGGCATACCAGCCGGCGCCAAAGGCCGGCACCGCAGCAAGGACGGCTTCCATCGCCTGTAGATTCGGCCGTCCGCGCCTTCTTGGCCACCCCGTTCTCGCCCGATCACAGCGTGTTAACCTCCCATCCGGAAGGAGCTGGTTCGAATGTATGTCACCTGGCTGGACCACCACGCAAGCACAGAAGCCGCCCGTGTCGGGGGGAAGGCCGCCAGTCTGGCGCGCCTCGGCGCCGCAGGGTTCCCGGTCCCGCCAGGGTTCGCCCTCACCGTCGAAGCTTACAGACACTTCCACGCGGCACACGACCTCGAACCCTTGGTCGAACCGCTCGAGGGCCTCGGCAGGCGGCCGATGATGCCCGCCGTCCGCGAAGCGGCCGCCCCTCTCCTCGCGGCCGTCGAAACGGCCACGATTCCGGGCGAGGTCGCCGCGGCGCTCGCCGCGGCGGTGGCCGAGCTCGAAGCGCGGGCGCCTGGCCACGCAACCTTCGCCGTCCGTTCCAGCGGCGTCAGCGAGGATGGCGCCAAGGCGAGCTTCGCCGGCCTCTACGAGAGCTACCTCAACCTCAGAGGGGCCGCCGCCATCACCCAGGCCGTCCTCGACTGCTATCGCTGCCTCTGGCAGCCGCGGGCCATCCAGTACCGGTCCCTCAAGGGCGTCGGTCACCGCGGCGAGGCGATGGCCACCGTCGTCATGCAGACCGTGTCGAGCCACGTGAGCGGCGTCGCCTTCACCCTCAATCCCGTCACCGGCGCTCAGGACGAAGTCGTAATCAACGCCTCGTGGGGGCTCGGCGAATCCATCGTCTCGGGCCTCGTTACACCCGACAGCTTCACGACGGCGAAGGATGGCTCCCTGCGCGCCGCCGTCGTCTCCGAAAAGGCCCAGATGGTCACCACCGTCCCGGGTGGGACGAGCCGTCAGGAGGTGCCGCGTCACCTCGTGAACGCCCCCGCACTCGACGAAGCCCGCGTCGCCCAGGTTGCCCAGACTGCGGTCGCTGTCGAAGCGCTGTATGGCAGCCCGGTCGATATCGAATTCGCCTATGACGCCGAGGGCCGGTTTTACCTGCTCCAGGCGCGCCCGGTCACGACTCGCTGAGGCCATCCGTCGCCCGGCGAAGCTCGTCTTCGAGCTCCGCCCGCGCCGCGGGGTCGAGCGTCGCCTGGTGGTCGCCTCCGAGCCGCTCCCACCACTGTTGCGCCAGCGCGCGCACCGCCCCCGATGTCTCGGCGCGCTGGCTCCGCGCGAAGAGCGACCTCGGACGCCCGAAGTCGTGGATCGTGGCCGTGCCATCGAGGATATCGAGTGCCTGACGGAGGTGGATCGGTTCGATCGCGGGCGCACCGAGGATGTCGGCGATCGACGCCGCCGTCGTCAAGATGTCGACGAAGCGGAGCGGCTCCGAATCGATCGCTAGGCCTCCCGGACGGCGCGTTCGAGCATCGCAGTCGCTTCGGCGTGCCCAGTCCGCGGCGGGATCGAAATCGGCCGGCCGATGCTCACCTTCACGCGGGCGCGCGGGTTCGGCCACCAGCGGCCCTCCAAGAACCCGGGGCGCAGCAGGTCGATCCGCATCGGCAGCACCTGGGCGCCGGTCTCACGCGCGAGTAGGCCCACGCCGGGCTTGAACGGCTGCATCGGCCCGTCCACCGTCAGCTTCCCTTCGGGGAAGAGAAGGACATGCCAGCCATCCTCCAGCATCCCGACCACATGGCCGAGGCTCTCGCGGATGCCTGCGCCTTCCTTCGCGAAGGGAAACGCATTTCCGAGCAAGGCGGAGATAAAGCCGCGCACCCGGTTCCCGAAGATGTCCTTCTCCGCCGCCGCGATCGTCACCTTCTGGCGGAACCGGTGCGGCAGCGCCCAGAGCAGCATCGACTGGTCCAGGTGCATGTTGTGGTTTGAAACGATCAGCGCGGGGTGCTCGATCTCTTTCAGGTGCTCCCGGCCGGTCACGTCGACCGAGTAGAACATATGAAGCGTCGGGAGGTACCAGCCGCTCATCAGCCCGCGGCGAATCCAGCGGACCCACCAGCGGCGCGGCCACTGTGAAACCCGGGCCGCACCCGTGTGCATGGCCCCGATGCTCCTTGCCATCCGAAGCACCCCCCAGCGCGCAGGCCCCACGGTGACTGCGGCCTCTGGCTGGCGCATGCGCGCCGAGCCACCCCCGTTATTCTCGCGCATCCGGTCGTAAGCGGCAGCGGCCCCGATGTGGGGCCGCTCACACGCCGGTGGCCTTTCCCGATTTCACGAGGCACACTCGATGCATGTATGTCCCAAAGCACTTCGCCATCGACGACCCGAGCCTGATCGCGAGCTGGATCGACGAGATCGGATTTGGGGTGCTCGTCACGGCAGTTGCCGGGCAACCGCCCGAGGCGACCCACATCCCCTTGCTCTTCGAAGCAGGGCGCGGCCCGCTCGGCACGCTCCGCGGCCATATCGCCCGCGCGAACCCCCAACGGGAAGCCATCCTGGCGGGCGCCTCCGCGCTCGCCATCTTTCAAGGGCCCCACGGCTACGTCTCTCCGCGCTGGTATGGCCCGGAGCCGGCCGTACCCACCTGGAACTACGTCGCCATCCACGCCACCGGACGCCTGCGCCCGCTCGACCCCTCGCAATCGCTCGCCGCCGTCGACGCGCTCGTGGCGCGGTACGAAGACGGCGCCTGGACGGCGGACGTGGAATACGCCCAGAAGCTCCTCAACGGCATCATCGCCTTCGACCTCGAAATCGAACGACTCGAGGGCAAGGCGAAGCTCAGCCAAAACCGGCCCGCCGATGTCGCCAGCGTCATCGCGGGCTTGCGTGCGACAGGCCGGCAGGACGACGCGTCCCTCGCGGACGCCATGACCGGCCCTTCGCAAGGGACGCGGTATGATCAGGACGAGCCGCTCGGCCGTAGATAACAGGCATGAGCGACCACGCGGCGATGAACGGACGGACGGGGGCGGGCTTCGCGGAGATGGCAACGCAGACCACCACGGCAGACCGGAACACCTGGACGGGGCGGATCCTCTGGCAGTACCTCCCGATCGCCTTGCTGGTCACCGGCATAGGCTTCGCGGCCCAGCAACTCCTCACCCCCGGCAACGACACGGCCGCTCCAGCGATCGACCCGGCGTATGAGCAGCGCCGCGATGCCGACATTGCGTTCTTCGAAGCCCGCGTCCGCGAGACCAACGATAGCCTGAGCTACAACCGCCTCACCGGTCTCTATCTCCAGCGCTTCCGCGATACCGGCGATGTCAGCGACCTCGGGCGCGCCGAAACCACCGCCGGCCGCTCCTTGGAGGTCGCCCGCGGCGCCTACACCGGCCTCGTCAACCTCGGGATCGTCAAGGTTGCCCAACACCGGTTCGAGGACGCGGCCAAGCTCGCTGAACAGGCCATCGCCCTCGAAGCCAACGAGCCCGCCGGCTACGCCGTCCTCGGCGACGCGCAGCTCGCAACTGGCCAGATCGCCGAGGCGACCCGCACGTACCAGACCCTGCTCGACCGCTGGCCCGGCCCGGCGGCCTTCGCTCGCCAGGCGTCCCTCGCCGAGGCCAGGGGCAGCACCGATGTCGCCCTCCAATTCTGGGATGCGGCGATCGATGCGGATGCGAAGGGCGTCCCTGAAAACGCCGCCTGGGCCGAGGTCCAGCGAGGCCACCTGCTCTTCGCCACGGGCAACCTCGACGGCGCGGAGAAGGCCTTCGAGGGCGCGCTTCGCACGTTCCCGGGCTATCCAGCGGCCCTCGCCGGTCTCGGCAAGACACGCGCCGCCGAGGGCGATCTCCAGGGCGCGGCTGCGCGCCTCAGGGATGCCACCTCGCGCATCCCAGCCCCGGAGTTCGTCATCGCGCTCGGCGAAGTCCTCGCGCGTTCGGGCGACGAGGCGGGCGCGGCGCGCCAGTTCGCGGTCGTCGGAGCGATCCGCGACCTCTTCGCGGCGAACGGTGTGACCGACGACCTGACGCTGATCGCCTTCGCCGCGGACCACGGCGACCTCACACCCAGCGTCGTCACCGCCGCCGCTGATGCCTATGCGCGGCGTCCCGGCGCCGACGCTGCGAGCACCTACGCGTGGGTGTTGCATCGCGCTGGCCGTTCACAGGAAGCGCTGCCGCTCGCCCGTGCGTCACTCGCCAACGGCACGCGCGACCCCCTGATGCACTATCGCGCTGGCGCCATCGCCGACGCAGCAGGCGACCCTGCGCTCGCGAAGGCATCGATCACGGCCGCGTGGCAGGCGAACCGCGCCTTTTCGGCCTGGCACGGCCCAGACCTCGCTCGCCTCGCGGCGAAACTGGGGGTGGCCAAATGAGCCGCGTCGCACGCTTCGGGTTGGTTGCGCTGCTGCTCGCCGTCCTGGGCGCCACAGCCCTTGGCCCGGCCACGGCGACCCACGCCCACCCGCTCGGCAACTTCACGATTAACCATTACTCCCGGCTTGAGCTCTACCGCGACCGTGTCCGCATCCACTACGTGGTCGATTTCGCCGAGATCCCCGCCTTCCAGCTCACCCAGGACCTCGACACCAACCTCGACGAAGAGGCCTCGCCGGAAGAGCTCGAAGCGTACGTGACCACCCAACGCGCCGTCTGGGCCGCCAACCTCGCGCTCACCGTCGACGGCGAGCGTCTCCCGCTGGACCCCATCGAACAGGCAGCGCAGGTCCTTCCCGGCCAGGCCGGCCTCACGACGATCCGCATCGTCGTCGTCTACGACGCGATGACTGAAGCCGCAGACCAAGCGGTTCAGGTGAGCTTCCAAGACGGCAACTTCTCCGGCCGCGCCGGATGGAAGGAAGTCGTCGTCCTCCCCAGCCAGGGGGCGAAAGCCACGGTCCTTCCAGCGTTGCTCGTCGACCGTTCCGACGCGCTCCGCAATTACCCGCTCGACCCCCTCGCCGACACACCAGATGTCCGCTCCGCCACGTTCTCGTGGCAGCCTGGCACTGGCGACGACGCACCGTTCGTCGCGGGCGCCCAACGTGCCGAAGGCCGCAACACCGGCGGCGGCTTCGCTGGCCTGTTCGCCGACGCCCTCGATGGCAACCAGTCCCTCGGCTTCATCCTCCTTTCGCTCCTCATCGCCTTCGCTTTTGGCGCGCAACACGCGCTCGGCCCCGGCCACGGCAAGACGATGGTCGGCGCCTATCTCGTCGGCTCCAAAGGCACGCCCAAGCAGGCAGTTTTTCTCGGGATGACCGTGACCGCGACGCACACCTCGACGGTCTACCTCCTTGGGGCGGTTACGCTCGTCGCTGCGAGCTGGCTGACCCCCGACAGGGTGTACCTCTGGATGGGCGTGGCATCGGGCGCCCTGGTCGTCGTCTTTGGCGCCGTTTTGCTTGCGGCCCGCCTCTTGAACCTCAACAAGGCCGAGCGCGCGTCGGACACGCATCGCCACGGCATCTTCGGGAAGGCCCATTCTCACGCCCCGGCCGAGACAAGTCACCACGCCCACGACACCAGCGAACGGGACCACGGCCACGAACGGGACCACGCCCACGACACCAGCGAACCCGACCACGGCCACGAACACCCCCACGGCCACGCGCCCGCCGACGACCACGCGCACAACGCCCACGGCGACCACGCAGACGAGCCCGCGTCCAAAGTGACCGCGCGGAACATCCTCAGTCTCGGGATCCTGGGCGGCCTCTTGCCGTGCCCTTCGGCCGTCGTCGTCATGGTCGCCGCGATCGCACAAGGCGAAGTCGCGCTCGGGATGCTCCTGATCGTCGCCTTCAGCCTGGGGCTTGCGGGCGTCCTCACGGCTCTCGGCCTTTCCCTGGTCTATGGGAAGCGCCTCCCCGCAGGCCGAATCACGCGCCAACCGCTCTTCCAGAAAGCAATGACGTATATGCCCGTGATTTCGGCGTTCGTCGTGATGGCGGCTGGCTTTGGCATCACCTATCAGGCGCTCCAGCAGCCCGGCTTCTAACCCGCAGTTCACGCCCCACGGCTCGCCGGGTAAAGTGGGCTGATGCCCGACATTGACGCCGAAACAAGCCGCCCGCTCCCTCAATGGTTCGACGACGCCAAGTTCGGGATCATGGTCCACTGGGGCCCTTCGTCTGTCCCCGGCTTCGCGCCCCGCTCGGGCCGCGTCTGGGATGTCCCCGACCACTTCAAAGAGAACCCGTACGCGGAGTGGTACCGGAACTCGCTCAAGATCGAAGGTAGCTCGACGCGGGCCTACCACGAACGCGTCTATGGCGTCGACACGCCCTACGAACGCTTCGGCGACGCCTTCAAGGTGGCCAGCGCGACCTGGGACGCGGACGAGTGGGCGAGCCTGTTCGCCCGCGCCGGCGCCCGCTACGTCGTGCCCATCGCGAAGCATCATGACGGGTTCCTGCTCTGGCCGAGCCGCCACCAGAACCCCCACGCCCCCGCCGGCTACTTCTCGACGCGCGACCTGATGGGCGAGTTCGCCGCTGCCGCCCGGGCGAAGGGGATCCGCTTCGGCCTTTACTACTCCGGCGGGATCGACTGGCTCTGGCACGACCAACTCGTGCGCTCGATGGCGGACCTCGGCGCCGCCATCCCCCGCGACCCGGAGTACGCCGCCTACGCCTTCGCCCACTGGCGCGAGCTGGTCGAGCGCTACCAGCCCGACGTCCTTTGGAACGACATCTACATGCCGGGCACCCGCGAAGCGCTCGCGGACCTCTTCGCCGAGTACTACGCCGCCCACCCAGACGGCGTGATCAACGACCGCTGGAAGGTCCGCGGCGGGCCCCACGGCATGGAGTCGATGGCGCCCCACGACTTCACGACCCCCGAGTACGAAACCGCCTCCACTATCCGGGCGAAGAAGTTCGAATGCGTCCGCGGGATCGGCTACTCCTTCGGCTATAACCGTGACGAGGGTGACGATGATTACCAGAAGCCGCGCGACCTGATCCACGCCCTGATCGACATCGTCAGTAAGGGCGGCAACCTGCTGCTCAACGCCGGGCCGATGGCCGACGGTACGATCCCGGCCCTCCAACGCCAGCGCCTCGAGGCGCTCGGCGCCTGGCTCGCGAGCAGCGGCGGCGGCATCTATGGCACGCGCCCCTGGCTTCGCGCCGAGGGCGTCGAAGGCGACGGCCGCCCCGTCCGCTTCACGGCCAAGGACGGCCGGGTCTACGCCCACGTGCTCGACGACTTGCGGCCCGGCGGCGAAGCCGTCCTCCGGGAGCTTCGCCTCGCTGAGGGGGCGGAGGTCACCGTGCTCGGGTCCCCTGGCCCCCTCGAATGGCGTCAACTGGCGGGCGGTGTGGCTGTGGCTGTGCGCCTCCCGGCCGGAGCCGAACAGGCGCACGCCTACACGCTCGCGCTCCCCGAGTCTGGGGTCACGACGGCCGGATGAGTACCTTCACCTGCGTCTTCTCGGTGGCCAACGCCTCGAAGGCGGCTTGCGCCTCCTCGAGGCCGTAGGTCGCCGTGTGCAGGGAGGCGACATCGATGCGCCGCGCCGCGATCAGCTCCATCGCGATCACGAACTCCTCGTGCAGGTAAGCCATCGACGTCACAAACGTGACCTCTTTGGCGAGCCAGGTCCGCGGACTGATCACGGCGTCGTCGCTCGAGAGCCCGACCATGGTGACATTGCCGCCGCGCCGCACCAGCTCCACCGCCTGGTTGATCGTCGGCGAGATGCCCGCGCACTCGAACACGACCTCCGGCCCGAGCCCGCCCGTCGCCGCAAGCAGCGCGCCGGCGACGTCATCCGCCCGGGGGTTCAGGACCGCGTCGGCGCCGACCTTGCGGGCGAGCGCGGCGCGACCGGCGTCGGGTTCGACGACGATGACGCGGCCGCCACCCGCGGCCTTCGCGCACTGCAACGTGAGCAGCCCGATCGGCCCCGCGCCAAGCACCGCGACCGTGTCGCCGAGCCGGATCCGCGTGCGCCGGACGGCGTGGAGGGCCACTGTCAGGGGTTCCACGAGCGCCGCTTCGACGTCGGAGAGCCCTGCCGGAACCGGCGTGAGTTGGTCCGACATCGCCGCGATCCGGCGCGCGAAACCGCCGTGTGGCCGCCCGCCGGGCCCGCCCGTGATCGAGACCATGCCGTAGGCGCAGGCGGCGGCGTTCCCTGCCCGGCACTGGGGGCAGCGCCCACAGGCCGGCGAAACGCCTCCGACCACGCGGTCGCCTTCGCGGACCTCGGTGACGCCCGCGCCAACCGCGACGACCGTCCCCATCCATTCGTGGCCGCAGATTGCGGGGTTATACGGCTGGCCCGACTGGTAGGCGTGGACATCCGTGCCGCAGACGCCGCAGTACGCGACCTCTACCACCGCCTTGCCCGCTTCCGGGCGCGGCTCCGGCACTTCGAGCAGTTCGACGCGGCCCTTCCCGGTGACAAGCGCGGCCTGCATCGCTAAATCTCCCGTCCGGCGGCCCAGCGGATGCCACGGCGGAGGAGTTCGTAGTACTGCGGCGTCGCCCACGCGCCCAACTCGCGCTTCGGGTACTCCGGGATGTTCAGGGGCGGCGCCTGCATGTCGTACTTGTGGCGGCAGTGGCCAAGGGTGTTGTAGTAGATCATCCCCTGTCCGAACGGATGCAGGTAGGCCACGATCCGGCGCGGGTCGTCCTTCGTCCAATCGCTTTCGACGAACCCCTTGGCGTCGCCGCTGTAGTGCGTTTCGAGCAGCGGTTCGACGGCGCCGTGCATCTCGGAGAGATAGAGCTCGTCGTCGACGTCGAACTCGCCGACGCCCGCCACGAGCGGATGGTTGGGGGCCGAGGCCTTCACCGTGTAGGGCATGATTGGCGGGTGCGAGATGAACTGGCTCCCGAGCAGGTCGACGAACTTGGGGAAGCAGCGCGGCGAATTGACCCCGCCCGGCGTGAAGTCGAGAGCGCTATTGGTGGCGTGGAGCGCGAACCACTTATGTCCGATGCCAATGTAGTCGCGGAGCCCGTCCTGCTCCGCCTCGGCCGGGCGCACGTCGCAGGTATAGGAGATGAGGAAGTCGGCCTCGCGGATGCCGTCGAGGTTGCTGTAGTCCTCACCGACGCGCACGCGGATGTCATCGTCCTCGTGCAACAGCTTCAGCAGCTCGAGGCGCGCGTAGTTGGTGTCGTGCCATTTGCCACCGGCGACGAGGTAGGCGTTGATCCGCGGCATGGGTGTCCTCCTTCCCCGGGCGAGGCCGGGCGGGAGTGATTAGAGCAAGCTCCTGGCCGCGCGTCCAATGGGGGGACACGAGGAACGAGGAATGAGGGATGAGGGATGAGGGATGAGGCATGAGGTGGGGCACGTACGGAGGTCATTCGTGCGAATGTGCCGCGGATGAGCCTCGGGGCGAATCGATGAGCCTTGGATGAGCCTCGCGGAATTCATGAGCCGAGGCTCATGTGGCTCATCGAGCGGGTTGCGCCGAGGGCGTCTGAGAGGCCTGGCGCACGGTGGGCCACCGAGGGGCCAAAGCTGAGCGTGAGTGTCCACCGTGCGAGCTTGGGGCAACGGCGCGCGGATCTGGAAGAGGCATGGGGCATCTGCGCGTCAGGCGGGCCAAGGTCAAGGCCGCGTGTCGGTTCGCCAACAACCGCGTAAGCTTCCCGCCAACGAGACCCAGTG
>JBJXFX010000092.1:0-7925 GCA_046152925.1 Dehalococcoidia bacterium | reverse complement strand
CGGCAAGCAATTGGCCGAATGCGCCGTCGACCACCGCCTCAAGGTCGTGCTCGCCGTCGAGCCGCTTCAAGACCTCGTGCTCCAGCCGGTCTACCGTGACGCGGTCATGGCGAAGGCTTGTGACCGTGCCGCGACCTTGGGACGCCTGATATCGCGCGTAGCGGCTCGCGATCGGCCGCTCGTTGACCTCGTACGTGGCCAGAGCTTGGTGCACAGAGTAGCTGACGAGGTCCGGGCTGTAGGAGTACGCCTGCGTCAGATTCGCGGCGAGCAGTGCGACATCGTCGCCGCCATCGTCTTTGCGCCCGAGCAAGGCGAGCGCCTCACGGACCAGGTCGTCGAAGGCGAGCGGGCGCGGAGCGCGCCGGCTCAAGGTCAGCATCGCGGCCTTCGTGAGCGGATGGTCTGACGAAAACGCCGCCTTGTTCACGGCCTCGAATCGCTCGATGGCCGGGCCGGCGAAGTCGGGGTCCGTTGCCACCGGCCGGGCAAACGAGGTGGCGGAGAGCCGGCGCACGCGTTCGGGGCTGAGCTTCCGGCTGACCGGCGCTTCGCCCTGACAGAGCAGCGTCTCGCGGAAGCCACGGTTGCCCAAGAAGTCGAGGTACTGCTCGTACGCCACGATCGTCCGCGCCGAAGTGGCCAACTCGGCCGACAATTCCGGGGTCACGTTCTTTGGGAACATCGTTTCGAAGCGCGCTTCGCCGAGGAACTGGAGCCCGTGCGCCTCGGCGCCTTCCATGAACTGCCAGAAGTAGACCGGGTCGTTGATCGACGCCATCTCATCGTGGGAGATGCCGGCATCGCCAGGGTGGCGCTTGCCATCCGGCGCAAGCCGGACGGCGAGGTACCCCTTGACGAAGCTGCCGTAGTAGTTGTCGTCTTCCAGCGCGCCCGCGAGCGCGCCCATGAACGAGCGTCCCTCTGCGACGCGCTGCAACGGCTCTGACAGGCCGCGCGTGTGGAACTGCATGATCCCGCGGACCATTTGGAACATGAAGTAGCCGGGCAGGACGTTGTAGCTGATATAGGCGACGCCATCCGGCCGCAATAGCCGCCGGCAGAGGGCGAACATCGCCTCGCGCACGTCCGGGGGCACCCACGACCAGATCCCGTGGGCGATGACGTAGTCGAACTGCCCGAACTCGTCACCGATCATCGCGAGGTCTCGGTGCAGGAGCTGGATGTTCTTGAGTCCGAGGTCGCTGATCGCCCTGCGCCCCTCCTCGATCTGCATCGCCGAGAGGTCGATCCCGATGAACTCGCTCTCTGGGAGCCCGTACGCCATGGGGATCAGGTTGCCGCCCGCCGCGCAGCCGAGTTCGAGGACGCGGCAGCGGGCCGGGTGCGCGGGCTCGAGTCCGAGCAGCGTCGCAACCGTCGCCAGCCGGTCCGGGTGGGCCTGGGGAAAGGCGTCGCTCAGGTAGGGGACGGCGTCGTAGGCGCGCTCCAGCTCTGCGGTGGCCTCGTTCACGCCCGATCGTGCCCCTGCGTGCGCTTGGCGGCGCGGCGTTCACGCTCCGCCGCCGGCAGCGCATCTTCGAAGTGGCCCTTCCAATCCGGTTCGGGCGTTTCGCAGCCCGAGCGCGGCACGAACTGTGAACGCTCGACGAGTTCCATTTTGTGGATGTAGCGGGGGCAGTTCGGGAAGACCTCCTCAGCGTGGACGCGGACCACGAACTGCGCCTCAGGGAACTCCGCTATGAGCGGGTCGTCGAAATCGATCGTCGCACGGCCGTTGACGCGCATCCGGCGGGCGCGCTCGAAGTCGATGAAGAGGAGCCCGACTTTGCCGTTGGTCAGGATGTTGCCAGGCCCCATGTATTGGCCATTGCCGTCGTAACTGGGGTACGCCAGCGTGTGCCGGTCGACCACACGCACGAAGCCGGGGTCGCCACCCTTGTAGCCGCAATCGGCGTTCCCGCGGTCGTCCACCGTCGCGATGAAGAACATGTCACGCGCCTCGATGAATGCGCGGTCGTTGTCGTCGATAAAGTCGCGTGTGAGTTGACTGACGCGGTCGGCGAGCCGGGTGGTGTCGAACCGCTCTTGGATCGCCCTCTCGCCGTCGTTCCATTCGTAGGCCATGGCACTTCCTCCGTGTGGCCCCAGGCGCGGGGGGCCGGTACGCTTCGCGCATCTTACATCGCCCTGGAGCCCATCGAATGCCGAGCCGCCGTGGCCTGATCGCCCTCACGCAAGAAGAGCAGGACGCATTTCTCGCCGATAGCTGGACGCTGCAAGTCGCCTCGATTGGGCCGAAGGGCTATCCGCATCTCGTGGCCATGTGGTACGTGATGGACCGCGGGATGGTCGCCTTCACGACGTTCCGCAAGAGCCAGAAGGTGCTCAACCTTCAGCGGAACGCGAAGGTCAGCTGCATGTTGGAGGCAGGGAAGGCGTACAGCGAACTGCGTGGCCTTGTCATCGAAGGCACCGCCGAGATCGCGGACATCCCAGTCGACACTGCGCGGATCATGGCCCTCGTCGGCGCGAAGTACAACGGCATCCCCGCGCCGATGGAGACGAGCGAGCAGGCGATGGCCGTCGCCTCCAAGCGCGTCGTCATCCGCGTGAAGCCCGACGAGATCTACAGTTGGGATCATCGGAAGCTCGGAGGCCGCTATTAGCCTCGCGCCGGCCGTGCCCGTCGCGGGCGGCTGGGAGAGCTGGTCCTGGGATGAAACCCTGTTTCAGGGCACGGCGGCCTACTACCTCGCGGGCCGGCTGCCGTACGCGGAGGGGATTGCGGACGCGATCGCGAGCCGGGTGCCGTTGCCGACAGGCAGCCGCCTGCTCGACGCTGGCTGCGGGCCAGGCATCGTGGCGCTCCAACTCGCACACTTGTTCGCCGGCGTCGTCGGTCTGGACCCGGACGAAGGTATGCTCGCGGCAGCGCGCGTGGTCGCGCTCGAACGTGGTGTCACCAACGCGAGGTGGGTTCGCATGCACGCGGAGGATCTCCCGGGCGACCTCGGCCCGTTCCAGGTGGCCACGTTCGCGGCATCGTTCCACTGGATGGACCGTCCACGGGTGGCAAAGCTCGTCCGCGAGGTGCTGGCGCCGGGTGGCGCAGTGGTGCAGGTGCATGCCCCGACGTACCGCTCGCCAGGCCCCCACCGAGCCCGGCCACGTGAGCACCCACTGCCACCCGACACCGCCATCGACCGCCTTCGCCGCCGCTATCTGGGGCAGGACCGTCGCGCTGGGCTCGGGGTGCGAAACTCCTCGCCCGGCGGAGAGGACGCGATCTTCCAGGCCGCGGGCTTCCCTCTGATGGAGCGCATCGCCGTCCCTGATGGGCGCGTGCTGACTCGCACCACCGACCAGCTCGTGGCCTACGTGTTTTCGCTCTCGTCCACCGCGCCGCCACTGTTCGGGGCGCGGATTGGCGCCTTTGAGGCGGACCTGCGCGCTCTCCTCGCACGGGCTTCGAGTTCAGGCTTCTTCTCCGTTCCGCTGCCCGATAACGAACTCAGCATCTGGCGGAGGTGAGCCCCTCGACCCGAAACGCGCTAGCCGCGCTGTGTGCTACCATCCCGCGCGAGAACCATTCGCCCGGCGCCGTCTGCGCCGGGCTTTCTGCGCCATCGGCGGCGCGAATCCACCACTAATGGACACCTGACATGCCTGATCCGGTCACTGCCCAGCAGAAGCTCGCCACCCTTGAAGGTCTCAAGGCCAAGGTCATCGAAGGTGGCGGCGCGAAGCGCATCGAAGCGCAACACGCCCGTGGCAAGCTCACGGCGCGCGAGCGCATCGAGATTCTGATGGACTCCGGGACCTTCGAAGAGCTCGACATGCTCGTCCGGCCACGTGGGTCCGATACGCCCGGCGAGTCCGTCGTCACCGGCTGGGGCAAGGTCGATGGTCGGCCCGTCTACGTGTTCTCGTACGACTTCACGATGATCGGCGGCTCACTTTCGGAGACCGTCTCCGA
The DNA here is from genome assembly GCA_046152925.1 of Dehalococcoidia bacterium. Lineage (GTDB taxonomy): Bacteria > Chloroflexota > Dehalococcoidia > Tepidiformales > Tepidiformaceae > CAMAUF01. Next base: position 3,985 of record JBJXFX010000092.1, on the reverse strand, counting down.
AAAGATCTGCAAGGTCATGGACCTGGCGATGTTGACTGGAGCGCCCGTCATCGGGATCCAGGACACGGGCGGCGCCCGCATCCAAGATGGGTCGGAGAGCCTCGCCGGTTTCGGCCACATCTTCACGCGCAACGTCCTAGCGAGCGGGGTCGTGCCGCAGATCACGGTCACGATGGGCCCATCGGCCGGCGGTGGCGCGTACAGCCCCGCGTTGACCGACTTCATTTTCGCGACCGAAGGCTCCGGCCAGATGTATATCACCGGCCCGGACGTGATCCGGTCGGTAACCGGTGAGGAGGTGACGCACGAGGAACTCGGCGGCGCGCTCGCCCTCGCGTCGCGTTCCGGCGTGGCCCACTTCGCGATCGCCGGAGAAGAGGAGACCCTCTCCGAAGTCCGCCGCTTGCTCTCATTCCTGCCTTCGAACAACGCCGAAGACGCGCCCCTGGTGCCGACCGGCGACGACCCGGCCCGCCAGGACGACGAACTCCTCGAGATCGTCCCCGCTGAGTCGAACCGGCCCTACGACGTGCGCGACGTGATTACCCGGGTCGTCGACGACGGCGACTTCATGGAAGTCCACGAACTCTGGGCCGCGAACATGGTCGTCGGCTTCGCGCGGATGGGCGGCCGCAGCGTCGGTTTTGTCGCGAACCAGCCGAACGTGCTCGCCGGCTCCATCGACATCAACGCGAGCCGCAAGGCCGCGCGCTTCGTCCGCTTTTGTGACTGCTTCAACGTGCCCGTCATCACCTTGGTCGACACCTCCGGCTACCTCCCGGGCACGACCCAGGAGTACGGCGGCATCATCATCCACGGCGCCAAGCTCCTCTATTGCTACGCCGAGGCGACGGTGCCGAAGATCACCATCGTCCTGCGCAAGGCCGTCGGTGGCGCCTACATCGCCATGGGCTCGAAGAGCCTGAAGGCCGACATCGCCTTTGCCTGGCCGACGGCGGAGGTCGCGGTCATGGGCCCCGATGGCGCGGTCAACATCGTCTACCGCGAGGAGATCGCGAAGGCGGAGGACCCGGATGCCCGGCGGCGCGAACTGGTGGCCGAATACACCGCCAAGTTCGCGAACCCGTACATCGTCGCCGGTCGCGGCTTCGTCGACGACGTCATCGACCCCCGCCAGACGCGCCAGAAGGTGATCCGCGCCCTCGACATGCTCCAGAACAAGGCGGACAAGAACCCGCCGAAGAAGCACGGCAACATCCCGCTGTAGGGTCTGCCGTCGCCCGGCGGACAGGCGGCCCAAGTGACTCGATCGCTGTCTCTCGCCTTCGTCGCCCTTGCATCCTTCAGCGCTGGGGTCCTCCCGACCATGGTTGAGCGCGCGCTGGACCGGGGTCTCAGTCCGCTGTTCGCGTTTGCGCTGATGCTGGCCCCATGGTGGACAGTGCTCGCCACCAGGCCAGCCGTCGCTATCGGCCGGGGTGTGGCGATAGGCACTGTCGCGGTATCAGCCGGTTCGGTGACAGGCTGGATGCTATGGGGCCGCTCGGAAGAAGGAGTGGAGTGGTGGTATCCGTGGTGGGCCAACGCATTGATCGTCGCCTCTGTTGCCACCCTGGTGAACGGCGTTCCCTTATGCTGGTATCTCCTTTGGCGCCGAAGACGTCAGGAGCGGGTCACACGACGGGCGGGGAGGTTGTTGGACGATGGACGAAACTCACGCGATTCGAGAGGCGGCCGAACTCCTCGCCAAAGCGCGCCGCGTCGTCGCGCTCACCGGCGCAGGGATCTCGACTGAGTCGGGCATCCCCGACTTTCGCGGCCCCCAAGGCGTGTGGACCCGCGACCCCGCCGCCGAGAAGCGCGCCACGCTGCAGCACTACGTCGCCCATCCTGACGCACGCGCGGCCGCGTGGCAGAACCACCTCAAGGGCGAAGTCCGGCAGAAGCAGCCCAACGCCGGCCATTTCGCGATGACCGACCTCCACCGCAAAGGCAAGCTTTCGACACTCGTTACTCAGAACGTCGATGGGCTGCACCAGAAGGCGGGCTTCCCGGACGAGCACGTCATCGAAATCCACGGCACGGTCCACCGCTTCCAGTGCCTGAGCTGCACCGACAACGGCCCCATCGAGAAGGTGCTCGCGCGCGTCGAGGCCGGCGAGGCCGACCCGCCCTGCCGGAGCTGTGGCGGCATCCTCAAGTCCGCCACCATTTCGTTCGGCCAGCAGCTCGTCGCCCGCGACCTGATGCGGGCCGAGACGGCGGCCTCGACCTGCGACGTCATCCTCGCCGTGGGCACGACCCTGGCGGTCTACCCGGCGGCCGGGATGATGCCGATCGCCCTGCGCTGCGGCGCCAAATTGATCATCATGAACGCCGAAGAGACGCAGTTCGACGAGTACGCAAGCGTCGTGCTGCGTGGCACGCTCGGTACGGTGCTGCCGGCGGTCGCTGCGCGTCTGTAGTCCAGAGGAGGTCCGAAGATGGCACGAGTCACACTCCCGGAGCGGGATTCGCTCCCCGAAGCCCTGCAATCGCGCTGGGACCGGACGGCCTCGCGCGGCTCTGTCCTCAATATCCAGCGCCTCTTTCTCGTGAACACGGAGATCGAACTCAACGCCTTCCGGGTCTGGCGGGCCAGCGGCCTCAGCGACCGAGCGCGAGAAATCGTCATCCTCCGCGCCGCTTTCACCCAGGAGAGCCGCTACGAGTGGCACCAGCATGTCCGCATCGCGCGCGGCGCTGGCCTCACCGACGCGGAGATCAACGCCGTCACCGCCTGGCGCGACGCAACCTGCTTCTCGCCGGCGGAGCGCGCACTGCTCGCCTATGTCGACGCGATGGCGGCTGGCCCGCGGCCCTCAGACGACGTCTTCGCCGCCGTCGCAACGGGGCGAAGCGACGCCGAGATGGTCGGGGTCACCTTCCTGGTCGGGCTCTACTTCTCGTTGGCGAAGCTCATGGCGGCCTTCGACCTCGAGACCGAAGAGCCGTTCGTCGGGTGGCGGGTGTAGCCGTTCACGGTCCTAGCCTATGAGGCGCACAGCGCAGCGGAGACCCGGCGCGCTCGCGAGCCGCGCATCCGCGGTCACGAGTTCGCAGCCGAGCTCCTCCGCCAGCGCGACGTAGACCGCGTCGTAGGCGGAGACGTTGTCACGCAGTTCGAAGGCCCGCGTGAAGTATGACGCCGGCCATTTCTGGTCGAACGGCAGCCTTTGGAGCTGGCTCAGCGCTTCGCGCAGTCCAAGCTCGGCGAGGAGGCCCCGGACGTAGTTCCTCCGCAGCTGGGCGGCGGTTTCGACGATTGCAAGTTCAGGGATTACTACCGTCCTTGTTGCACGGAGAACCGCCCGAGCGACGCGGCCGTTGTCGGTCTGACCAGCGACCGCTGGTCCAATGATGGAAGCGTCGGCGACGATCACCGGCGCTCGCGCTCCATCTCGATCGCTTCAATCGCCTCGGCGAATCCGAAGTTGCCGGTGGCCGTTCGTTCAGCTTCGTCGAGTATGGCCCGCAACGACTGCCGTGCGACTATTTCTTCGAGGTGCTGGAGGAGCAGGTGCTGAAGTGAGCGTCCCTCCGACGCGGCCGTGCGCGTTAGCTGTTCATGCACCTCGGGCGGAACGTCCCGGATCAACATGTTGGGCATGCTTGCATTTTGAAAGCACCGGCGAAGGGCTGCAAGTGGCCGGTCAGGCCGATCCATTCGTCCGCAGTGCCGGCGACCCCGTCCGGAACACGAACCTGGCAGTGCAGCCCGACTCGCTCGGCGCAGTGGAGAGGCAGTTAATGGCCCGGATAGGCGACCACCGGACCCGTCCCAAGCGACATCGTCCCGTCCGGGGCGACGCTAAGGGAACGCAAGAAGTGCTCAACGGGCTGCGCTTCTCCTGGAGCGGCGAGCACCACTAGTGTAGTGTCTCCAACGCTTCTTTAGCTCTGGCCCGCTTGTCGAGGATGGACTCGACGGTGGCGGTCCAGGTGAAGGGGTGGGGATGCTGGTTGCGCTGAGCGAGGTAGGCAG
>JBJXFX010000050.1:0-41795 GCA_046152925.1 Dehalococcoidia bacterium | reverse complement strand
AAGCGGTTGAAGCCGTCGTCGGCCGCCCGCTGACGCAGGCGCCCGAGCGCGTTCATCTGCCCGTGATAGCGGAAGAGCGCGCCCAGGCCCTGGATCTCCAGCGCCGTGTTTAGCGCCTCCTTGTTCTGGAGCGCGCCTTCGAACGGCACCCCAAGGAGGTCCGCGACGATGCCGTCGACCGTCGCGTCGAGCTCGGACGCGTCGACCGACATCGTCACGAGGCCGATGCGTGCTGCCTCGCGCCCATCGACGATCCGGCCCGTCATCAGCAGGTAGCGGGCCTGTTTCAGCCCGAGCGCGACCTGCCAGAGCGGCATGCTGCTCACGCCGCCCATCTTCACCGCCGGGTGGCCGAGTTGGGCGTCGTGCGTCGCGACCGAGATGTCGCAGAGGAGCTGGAGATAGCAGCCGCCGGCGAGGGCGTGGCCCTGGACGCGCGCGACGGTTGGCTTGGGGCAATCCCAGATGCGCTGGTAGCGCGCCTCGATCCCGCGGAGCCGCATCAGGCTCGACCCGACGCTCCAGCCCGCCTCGGGCGGCGTCGTGTAGTAGCTCCCCTTGAGGTCGTAGCCGGCGCAAAACGATGGCCCGTTCGCCCCAAGCACGATGACGCGCACGCTTTCGTCGTCTTCTGCGGCGGTGAAGGCGGCGTCGAGGTCGTCGAGCAGCTCATGGTTGAGGGCGTTGCGCTTCTCCGGCCGGTTCATGGCGATGTGGGCAACGCCGCCGTCGACGTTGTATTGGACGGTCTCGAGGTCCATCGAATCCTCCGCAAGGGGGTCTGGCCCGATTCTACGCGTGGCTCCTCAGTCCTCCATGGGACGGTCAAGGCCGGGCGCCGTGAGCTGGAGGGCGAACGCCTCTCCCTCGCGGTGCCAGCGTCGCTCTTCGAAGTCGCGCTCGTACTGCTCCAGCACGGGCGAGGCCGCGACCTCCGCGCGGAAGGCGCCCTCGGTGCTCGCCCAAAGCGCGACCCGCGCCGCCATCCAGACTTCGAGGCCGCGACCGCGATAGCCGGGCGCGAGCAGCGGCTCCGCGATCCGGACGACGCCATCGCGCCCCACCTTGCCCGAGACGACACCCGCCACGCGGTCGCCATCGGCGAGCACGAACCAGCCCGGCCGCGCCCCCTGCTCGAAGGGCCACGGGTCTTCGTCAGCGAGGGCGGCGATGGCCTGCGCGTCGTTGCGTCGCTGCGCCCGGACGGTGAGCAACGGGAGGCGCTTTTCGACTACGACCTGTGCAGCGACGCCCCCGGGCGTGGCCCCGCGGACCGGGTAGTAGCCCCACCAAGAAGCCAAGTCTTGGAGCTCCGAGCCCTGTGGGACCATCGCCCGCGCGCTGCGCAGGCCGCGGTCCTGTGCGGCGCGCTCGACGGCCCGGACGAGCTCGCGGCCGGCGCCGGGGACCGCGGCAGCGAGGAGGTCGAACCAGGCTTCGCCGTCCTCCGCCCACCAACGTACGAGGCCGGCGAACGCGTCGCCTTCTTCGGCGACGAGGAAGCGATGTCCGGTTTGGAGGAGGATCGCGAGCCCATCGTCGAGCGCCTGGCGCGCGCCGTGAAGGGCGTCCTCGCCGCCAGCGAAGGCGCGCCGCAGGAGCCCGTCACCAGCCGCCGCATCCTCCGCCATGGCGTCGCGCACGCGGAACCGCGAGGGACGTGCCGCGGCCAAAAGGCTAGGAGATGAGCTGGCCAATAACCACATCCCGGTCGAGGTATTCGCCCGGCCCGCCGCTGCCGCTGTATGACTCGAAGCGCCCACCGCAGGTGATGAGCGTCGCCCACTCCGTGTTCGCGGGCCGCGTTGAGGGCCAGACCACCTCGTCCATATTGATCGTCTTGGCGTCGTGCCGCTGGTTCGAAAGGACGCGGTAGCGGTACTCCTTGCCGCCTTGCATGACGACCACGAACTCGTCCCCCGGCTTGAGGTTGGCGAGCTTGTGGAACGGGCCACGGATGTCCGGGTAGTAGTCGATGTGCGCCGAAAGGACGGCGTTTCCACCCGCGCCGGGGAGGTCGAAGATGTCGTACCAGCCGACGTTATGTGGATTGTGTGGCGTGTCGAGGCGATAGGCCTCGGCTTCGAGCCCGATAGCCTCCACGCTCGCGTCCACCTCGAGCGCGGGGATGCGGAGGCGCGCGACCGGAGAGACGGCCTGCTTGGGCGCCGGAGTCAGGGTTGGCGCTGGCGCTGGAGGTGGCGAGGCAGGGGTGGCCGTCGCCGCTGGCTCCGTGGGTGCGGGCGCCGGCGTGGCCGCTTCGGGGGTGGCCGAAGGCGTCGCACTCGACGTGGGCATAGGAGAAGAAGCGACGGCTGTAGCTGTAGCGACCGCCGATGTGACGGTGGCGACAGCGGCGGCGGGCGGCGTGCCGAGCGTCGCCGTGGCCGACGACGACGCCGCGGTCGGCCCATCTGGCTGTGCGGGGGCATCGCTGCCGCCACATGCCGCCAAGACGGCCCCCAACCCGACGAGGACCAAGAAGGACGAAGCGTTTCGCACAGAAGGAGGCTAGTGGGACGCGGCCGTCCAAGAAAACACGGGCGCGCCCTCACCCACAACCGCCTGCTCACGGCTTCGCGGGCGAGGGGGAGCGTCCTGAGACTGTGTGATTGGGTGTCGCTCGCGTCCGCGCGACCGCTCCCGCGTGGCGCGCAACGGACGACCCCCGGGGCGCGCGATCGCTCGTCCCGCGGCGTCGGTGCAGAGATCCGGCCGTGCCCGCGGGACGTAGGAACACCAGATCCAGGCAGCAAGGCGCTGTCGCGGTCCAAGGAGAGGGACAAGCATGGATATCAAGTTGGGCGTGCGGCGCTGGGCGCCATTGAGTGTGGCCACCGGGGCAGCGATCGCCGGCGTGGCCTTGCTGTTTGGCGCGGCGAGCAGCGGTTCTGCTCAGGCCCCAGGCATCAACATCCCGCTCAGCGGCGCTGAGGAGGTCCCGGCGGTCGAGACGACGGCGAGTGGGCGCTTCACGGCGACGCTCGGAGGCGGCTCGCTCGACGGCGAGCTGCGAGCAAACGGGACCGCACTCACGATGGCCCACATCCACCTCGGCGCGAAGGGCGCGAACGGCCCGGTGGTCGCGTTCCTCTTCGGGCCCGACGCGACGGGTGTCAACGCCATCCACCAATCCGTCTCGGTGACGCCGGACAAGCTCTTGGGGCCGCTGGCCGGCAACTGGCAAGGCTTCGTCAACGCGCTCCGGCGCGGCGAGCTGTACGTCAACGTCCATTCGGTTGCGAACCCGCCGGGCGTCATCCGGGGCCAGATTCCAGGCAGTGCTGCTCCTGGCGCCCCGAACACCGGCAGCGGCTCGACGCTCAGCGGCTCCAGCGATTGGGCGCAACCCGCGGGCGCGGCGCTCATCGGCCTGGCGATCGGGGCAGTTGCGCTCGGCTTCGCCCGCCGCAGGCCCGCCTAAGGGCAGTTTCAGCAAGGGGGAAAGGGAGGAAGGGGCCCGGCAGGATCTGCCGGGCCCCTTGTGGTTGGCCGATGATCCACCTGCAGACTGTCACCGAGGTGACAGCGCATCCGTGCTGTCGTGCGGACACTCAGCATGTTGGCCCGGGCGCGATACCCGGGAAGGAGAGCGACGATGCGACGATGGTTTGTGCGGTTGGCGGCCCTGGCGTTGGTCCCGGCCCTCTTGGTCGCCTGTGGTGGCGATGACGACGACGACGCCGAGCCCACGAGTGAGCCCCCGGCGAGCGCCTCGGCGGCCACGAAGCCGGCTGAGACGACCACCACGGCGGCCGCATCGTCGCCCAGCGCGGCCGCGACCACGGCCACGAAGGCCGCCACGAGCAGCTCTTCCCGCGGCAAGGGCGCGGGTTGCGAAGTCAACATCACGGGGGACGTGAACGCGACCCTCAAGACCAAGGACGAGCTTGGCGCCGCCGGCGTGTTCCATTGGTTCACAGACGAGGCGAAGAAGCAGATCGGCAACACGGGCGACGCTTTCTTCGTCCTCAACTGCACGGAAAGCCCGACTGCCGGCGGTGCGGCCCGGAAGATCAACTTGAACTTCCTGGCTGGTAACGGCAGCAAAGAAGCCGACATCCCGATGAAGGCAGGGAAGCTCGTCATCGCGGGCGGAGAATCGCTCGGCGAGGCCAAGGGGGGCCAGATCGCGGTGCTCTTCGGGCTCGAGGACGTCCTCTTCCGTGTGAGCGAGCCAGGCACCTTCAACATCACGAAGTTCGACAACGAACGGATCACCGCCGAGTTCTCCTTCAAGGCCGTCGAGTTGTTCACGACGGGAAAGGCGAAGACGGTCACCGTCACGGGCAAGCTCGACTTCACCTGCGAAGCGACGCGGGCCTGCAAGAAGTAACGTGGCGGCTCAACGTCGCGAATGTCCGCTGGCTGGGTGCTCACGTCGGCCGGCTGGGTCGTCGGCGCTGGAGCCCACTGTCCAAACCGATCCGATGACGCGTCATCCGCTATAGTGCCAAAGCGCCGCGCGCGGGCGGGATTGCTCGGTGCACCTCGCAGCGAGACGCCTTCCCCGTGGGTGCGCGGAGAAGGAGCAAGAGCATGCGTCGGTGGTTGATGCGAGCAGGGGTCCTGGCGATCATCCCAGCGGTCCTGGCCGCCTGTGGCGGGGGTGACGATACCGACCCGGCTGAGCCGGCGAGCGGCGGCCAGCCGGCGAGCGGCGGCCAGCAGACGACGGCCGCGTCCCCGGCGACTACGACCGCGGGCTCGCGCAGCGCCGAGGATAGCTGTGAGGTCACGATCACCGGCGATATCCAGGCATCCATCAAAGCCAAGGGCGAGACCGTGGGCGGCCGAGTCGGACCCTGGCTGACCGACGACGTGCGCACGGACCTCGGGGGCGAAGGCATCTTCGCCTTTTTCTGTGATGACTTCGTCCGCGACGAAGACCCAATAATCCTCAGTTTCTCGGCCGGCAAGAACAGCAAAGACGCCGACTTCCCTCTCAAGCCCGGGTCCTATGTGATCGCGTCACGGTCAGGCGTCTCGCTAACCGCCAAGCCTGGGGAGCTTGATGTCGTTTTCAACCTAAGCGGGGCGATCTTCGCGATCACGCAGCCAGGCACGTTCAATGTCACCCGCTTGGACAAGGACCAAGCCACGGTGGAGTTCAGCTTCCAAGGAACGGAGCTCTTTGCCTCGGGCAAGGCGAAATCCGTCACCGTTTCCGGAACGATCCGCGCCACCTGCGCGGGGACGGGGGCCTGCAAGAAGTAGGCGGTCAGAGGCAGGCGTAGGCGGCGTCGATCAACGGCGCCCAGCGCGGGTCCGCGCTAAGGCCCGAGGCCATCTTGTTCATGGCATAGCCGAAGCCAAGCTTCGCGTCGGGGTCTGCGAACCCGAGCGAACCGCCCGCGCCCGAGTGGCCGAACGAGCGCGGGTTCGGCCCCCAATGGTAGCGGCCGCCCGGCGAGCTGAGGATGAAACCCAACCCTCGGCGCGCCTGAATCCCGATAACCGCGTCGTCGCCGGCGACCTGCTCGGTCGCGAACTGCGCGATCGCTCCGGGCCCGAGCAGGTGGACGCCGCTCATTTCGCCGCCACGGGCGAGGCAGCCATAGATCTGCGCGAGGGCGCCTCCGTTGGTATGGCCATTGGCCGCAGGAAGCTCGGCTGCCCGCCACTCGCGGCTGTTCACCTCTGCCCCGGCGGGCGGCGACGCGATCCCGAGCGACCGCGCCGCAAGCGATGTCGGGTCCATCGCGCCCGTCAGCCCGCCCGCCTGCGGGATCATCGACGCGGTCCGCCGATCTTCGCTCGCAGGCATCCCGACATAGAAGTCGACCCCGAGCGGCCGCGCGATCTCATCCTGGACGAACGCGCCGACGGACTTGCCGGTGATCCGGCGGATGACCTCGCCCACGAGCCACCCGTAGGTGACCGCGTGGTAACCCATCTTCGTGCCGGGTTCCCAAACGGGCGCCTGGGCCTCAAGCAGGCCGATCATCGTCGCCCAATCAAGCGCGCCGCCGATCGGGATCGCCTCATCGACGACCGGAAGCCCCGCCTGGTGTGAAAGGAGCCACTTCACAGGGATGTTTTGCTTGCCCGCCTGGCCGAACTCCGGCCAGTAGCGCGTTACCAGTTGGTCGACATCAAGCAGGCCGCGGTCGACCAGCATGGCCGCCGCGATCGCCGTGATGCCCTTCGTCGTCGAGAAGACGTTCACGATCGTGTCTTCGGCCCACTCCCGCGTCAGTGAGGCGTCGGTGTAGCCGCCCCAGAGGTCGACCACACAACGGCCGTCGACGACGACCGAGAGCGAAGCGCCGACATCTCCGCGCTGGGTGAACGTCTCGCCGAACGCGATCTGCACCGGCTCCCAGCCAGCGGCGATCGTCCCGTACACGTTAATGGCGACCATCCGGCACCTCCTGAAGGCCCACTCGACCGTCGCCGAAGCCTGGCGACTGCTGCGAGTGTAACGTTGGGCGACCCCACGCCCAATGATTCGCCCCAACTTTGCGTGGGACAACGTCAATATCATGTCCTAACGCAGGTTTCGCCTTGCACTCTGAATTAGTCTTGCCTAATGTATGTGAGACGAACGATCGGAGGGACCGATGAACCGGATTGCCAAATTTGCGTTGGCCCTGACCGGGCTCCTGGCGCTGAGCGGCGTCGCGGTGGCCTGCGGGGGCGACGATGACGACGACGAGCCCACCGTCGCCGCCACCGCGGCGGCGACAACCGCAGCCGCGACCGCCACAACCGCCGCCCCGGCAACTCCCACGCCCAAGCCCAGCGGCAGCATCACCGTCTATAGCGGGCGCACCGAAGCGCTGATCAAGCCGCTGATCGAGCAGTTCCAACGGGACTCCGGGATCACCGTGAACGTGAAGTACGGCGATACCACCCAGCTCGCCGCCCTGCTGATCGAGGAAGGAAGCAAGTCGCCCGCGGATGTCTACATCGCCCAAGACGCCGGGGCGCTCGGCGCCGTCGGGGCCGCGGGCTTGCTCGACACCCTGCCGGCCACGCTCCTGGAAGCCGTCCCGCCGACCTTTCGCGCCCAGAACAACTCATGGGTCGGGCTGAGCGCCCGTGCCCGCGTGATCTCCTACAACAGCGAGCTCGTCCCCGAAGCGGATCTGCCCAAGTCCTACAAAGAGCTGACGAACGCCAAATGGAAGGGCCAAGTGGGCTGGGCGCCGACCAACGCCTCGTTCCAATCGTTCGTGACGGCGATCCGCCGGATCGATGGCGATGCCGCGGCCGACAAGTGGCTCAAGGACATGCTCGCCAACGATGCGAAGGTCTTCACCGGCAACCTGCCGATCGTGGAAGCGGTGAACAAGGGCGAAATCAAGCTCGGCCTTGTCAACCACTACTACCTCTACCAGCTAATCAAGACAGCGGGCGACAACGTGAAGGCGAAGAACCTCTTCACAGCCAACGGCGACGCTGGCTCGCTCGTCAACGTCGCTGGCGCCGGCATGTTGAAGTCGACGAAGAACAAGCCAGCAGCGCTGGCGATGCTTCAATACCTGCTCGCGCCAAGCGGCCAGCAGTACTTCCGCGCCGAGACGTACGAGTATCCGGTGGTCACCGGCCAAGCCGCCGATGCGCGCCTCAAGCCCCTCGCCGACCTGAAGCCGCCCACCCTCGACCTCTCGAAACTCGACGACCTCCAGGCGACGCTCGCGCTGCTCCGCTCGTCTGGCGTGCTCAAGTAAGCTGAGGCCGTGACACCCTCCTCCCTTCTTGGGACACGACGGCCGGCGCCGGCGCTCCTCTGGGCGCCGGCGCTGGCTGCCGTTGGGCTCACCCTCCTACCGCTGTACTACCTGCTCGACCGCTCGACCGAGCGCGGTTGGGCCCCGTGGGAAGACGCGATCGAGCGCCTCGCCGGCGAACTGGTGTGGGACACAGCGCGGCTCGCGGTCGCCGTCATGGCCGGGACCGTGCTCGTCGCCGTGCCGGCCGCCTGGATCACGGCGCGCACCGACGTCCCCGGCCGCCGCCTTTGGCAGGTGGGCCTTTCGCTCCCCCTCGCCATCCCGTCGTATGTTTACGCTATCGCCGTCGTCTCGGCCCTTGGCCCGAAGGGCATCCTCCAAAGCTGGCTCGAGCCGCTCGGCGTGGACCGCCTGCCCGACATCTACGGCTTCTGGGGTGCGACGGCGACGCTCACCGCCGTGAGCTATCCCTACCTCTATCTCGTGATGCATGCGGCCTTCGCCACCGTCGACCCCGCCCAAGAGGAGGCGTCTCGCTCGCTCGGCCATGGGCGCTGGTCGACGTTCCTTCGGGTGACGCTGCCGCCGCTCCGGCCCGCCATCGCTGGCGGGCTTCTGCTCATCGTCCTCTACGCGATGAGCGACTTCGGCGCCGTCCAGACACTGCGCTTCGACACCTTCACTTCCGTGATCTACCTGCAATACCAGAGCTCGTTCGACCGCACGGGCGCCGCCGTCCTCGCACTACTCTTGGGTGCACTCACGCTCGTCGTGGTCACATCAGAGATGGCGATCCGGCAGCTCGCGCGGGGCGGGTCGGCCTCCGGCAGGCGGCAGCCAGTGCGCGCGCCGCTTGGCAGCTGGCGCTGGCCCGCCATCGCCTTCCTTGCGGCGGTAACCGCTTTGGCGTTCGTCGTGCCCGTCGGCGTGCTCGTCTATTGGTGGGTGGAAGGCATACGCGCGGGGGTCTCGTTCCCGGACCTCGCAGAGCCAATGCGCCACTCGGGAGCGCTCGCGGCCAGCGGCGCGATCGTTACCGTCGCAGCCGCGCTGCCACTCGCGGTCCTCGCCGCGCGCTACGGCGGCTGGGCCGCCCGGGGCCTCGAACAGCTCTCGTACCTGACGCACGCCCTTCCCGGGCTCGTCGTGGCGCTGGCGATGGTCTTCTTCGGGATCCGCTACGCAACCTCGCTCTACCAGACGCTCTGGATGGTCCTCGCGGCTTACGTTGTGCTCTTCTTGCCGAACGCACTGAGCACACTGCGCGTGCCACTGCTTCGCCAGAGCCCGAACCTCGAAGACGCGTCCGCTTCGCTGGGACGGCGCCCCCTTCGCACGGTCCTGACGGTGACCCTCCCCCTTGCCCGGCCCGGCGTCGTGGCGGCGCTCATGTTGGTCTTTCTCACCGCGCTCAAGGAACTCCCGGCGACGCTTCTCCTCGCCCCGCCGGGCTACGAGACCCTTCCCGGGACCATCTGGGGCGCGGCCAACACCGGCACCTACGCTACCGCGGCGCTCCCGGCTCTCATCCTGGTCGCGATCGCAGGGGTCGCCGTGGGCGCACTGAGCTGGTTCGACGCGTTGGGCGGCAAGCGTGGATAACGTACTCACCTGCGACCGCGTCTCCGTCCGGTTCGGGGCTACCGAGGCGCTGCGCGAGGCGTCGGTCGAGCTCCCACGCGGCGAAATCCTCGCCCTGCTCGGGCCAAGCGGCTGCGGCAAGACGACCCTCCTGCGTGCAATCGCCGGCTTTCAGCGCCTGGACGAAGGCACAATCTCCGTGAATGGAACGGAGGTGGCGTCGAAGGCACACCACGTGCGCCCTGATCGGCGGCCCGTCGGCATGGTCTTCCAAGACTTCGCGCTCTTCCCCCACCTGACAGTGGAGGGCAACGTCGGGTTCGGACTCGCGCGCGGCGATGGCCGGGCCGGGCGCGTCCGCGCGCTGCTCGAACTCGCCGGGATCGCCGACCTCGCCAAGCGCCACCCCCACCAACTCTCGGCGGGCCAGCAGCAGCGCGTCGCGATCATGCGGTCCCTGGCCCCAGAGCCGGCCGTCCTCCTGCTCGACGAACCGTTCTCGAACCTCGACCCAGAGACGCGCGCGACCCTCCGGATGCAGGTCGCGGCGCTCCTCCGCAGCCAGCGCGTGAGCGCTATCCTCGTCACCCACGACCGCTCCGACGCGTTCACCGTCGCCGACCGGATCGCGGTCATGGAAGCGGGCCGGATCCTTCAAGTGGCCCCGCCCGAGGAGATGTACGCCCGGCCAGCCTCAAAGCGCGTCGCCGCCCTATCGGGGACGGCGCAATACGTGCCTGCGGTGGCCGAGGCGGGGTCCTTGGCCACGCCCATCGGCCGGATCCCTGCCTCCGGCCCGGTCCCCGACGGCCCCTGCGAGGCGCTCGTCCGCCCGGAGTGGGTCACCCTCTGCCGTGGCGGTGACCGGCTCTGCACGGTGCTCGAACGTCACTTGGAAGGCGCGACCCTGCGCCTGCGCGTCCAGCTCGACGACGGTCGAGAAATCGACGCCCTCACCCCGGCAGGACTCCCGATTGGGCCGGGCGAGCGCCACTCGATCCGCGTCGATGTCCCAGTCCCGGCTTTCGCCAACGGAGGCGCGGCGCCCGGCGCGTTACAATAGACGTGATGTTTCGCGGATCGATTGAGGGCTTCATGCGCGAGTGTGTGGCGCGGATCGCGCGGGGCGAGGGCCTTGCAGAGGACGATGCACGCGCCTTCGGGGCGTTTCTGGCCGCGAAAGAAGCTGCTGGCCACCGCTTCCTCGGCGCGCTCGCCGGCGACGACGCCCCCCTCGACACCGTCACCGGCCGCTGCGGATTGCCGCCGGTGCGGACCTTTTCCGTGGCTAACGGCGAACCTGCTAGGCTCCGCGCGTGCCCGACCCCTCCATCGCCGACGAAGCCGCCGAGCGACTCCTGAACCTGGTCCGCGAAGGTTGCCCCGACGCGGAGATCGCCGTTCGCCTCGGGTCGCCGATCGCCGACGTGAAAGCCCGCGTGGAGCGGCTCATGACGCGGGCCGGCGCCGAAACGCGCTCCGAGTTGCTTGCCTGGGCCCGCAGCCCCGAAGGGATCGCGCTTGCGCCCCTCGCATCGCCGGCGCGCTTCGTGGGCACGAACCTCGAACCTCGCCAGGCGCCCCAGCGCGCGCGACCCACGTTCCCAATCGGCCGGGTCCTCTCGATCGTCGCGGCTGTGCTTGCGCCCGCGGTGTTGGTCGCCGCGTTCCTCCTCTGGCCCGGCAGCGACCGCGAGACCATCCGCCTGGCGCCCGCGGCGCTGCCCACGGTCACCGCGCCATCGAACCCCGGCGGCAGCCTCATCGGCCGCGGACTTCGCGAGGTGGCACCGGGGCCGTTCCCTGCCGGGCTCGTCCTCTACATCCTCACCGGCTGCGCCAGTTGTGACACCCCACCGACGGGCGTCGACCGCATCTGGCGAGATACCGCCGGAGAACTCCACACGGACACGCTCTTCAAAGCCCCAGAGGCCGACGGCCAATACATCTCCACCGTCTGGGCCGCGCCCGACGGCGCCCAAATGGCCGTCGGTGTCTGCGTCCAGGGGCGCTGCGGTCAGCGGACGCGGCCCGGACACCCGGAGCGCCCAACGCCGGACGCCCGCGTGCAGCTCTGGTGGAGCACGACGGGCGGCGCCACCTGGGAGGACGCCGGCATCTTCCCCGGCAGCGTCCGGATCGTCGACCAATTCATCCCAGAGCAGCCAGCGGCGCCGCGCGAGCTCCTCGTCCAGGGCTGCACGCGCACCGCTGGGGCCGTCGGCTGTTCGATGCGCCGCTACCCCAGCCTCGACCCGGTGGCGAACGGCGCGGTCTACGTCGACATCCCGGTGCTCACGAAGGAGGGCGTCCTCCGCTGGGAGCCGCCCGCGCTCGGCCCGCTGGGCGTGACCGATGTCCCTGGGTGGCCGTCGCCCGAACGCGGCTACAACTTCACGATGCTGGCCCCGCGCCGCTGGGCGATGACGACTTACGAACCCGGCGTGGACGGGCTGACGGATACGAAGCTTTCGATTATCGACGGCGAGACGCTGAAGCTGGCCGACCAGGTAATCGTCTCCGCGACAACCGTGAGCTTCGGCGCCTGGTTCCGCGGCGAGACGGCCGTCGTCATGGTCGAACAAGCCCCCGGGCTGGGCCGCGGCCGGACGGCCGCCGTGATCGACATGAAGAACGGCGTCTACCAGGCGATCGGAGAGCCGTTCACCTCGGGCTCGCATGCGGGCCGGCTCTTCCGGGTGATCGCGGCACGACCGGGCCCCGTCGCGGTGGCGTTCGATGAAGGGCCGTGCCTCCCGGTGATGCCCGTGCCCGGCCCGGTCGTCCCCAACGGCTGCCTCGTCACGGGCGAGATGGTGACCGTCTTGAACTCGGCCCCGTATGAGGGCGTCCAGTGGGTGGGCGTGCGGATGGATAACGGCGTGTTCGGCCTCCTTCCTCAGTTCGAGCCCCACCTGCGGTACGTCAAACCCTGGGTCGAGCCAGGCGGCCCACCCGAGCGGCCATAGGACAGGCTCCTTTAGCCCACCGCTTGCCGCAGCAACGGGTCACCCTCGAGCAGGTCGCGCCCGCGGTTTCCCGCATCGAGGATGCTGCTGCGGTCGCGCGGGACGACCGTCTTGATCTGCGCGAGACTGCGGCCGCGCTCCTGGAGAAGGGCCACCGCGACGGCCCGAGCCTTGGTCGCGACCGCCCGCCGCGAACCAACGAGCTCTTCGAACGAGGTCTCAAAGTGGCGCGCGACCGCGTCGATGATGTCGCGGTCCGTCCTTCCCCCGGCGCCAGCCGATGCCCGCGCGCCGAGGATCGCGGCATCGATCCGCGCCAAGTCGACTCCATGGTGGCGCACGGTCATCGCGACAGCGGTCACGAGGCCCTGAAGGTCACGGACGCAGGGCACGGGGACGCCAGCGATGCGGGCAAGGACGTCGTCGGGGAGCGCACAGCCGTACTCCGCCACGAGCTGGCGGGTAAGCGCCGAACGGTCCCACTCTTCCAACGGCGCGAGCGGCAAGCGCGCCCCTGCGCGCAGCCGTGAGATGAGCCGCTCCGGGAGCGCGAGCGTGTCGGGGTCGGCCTCGCTGGCGACGGCGACGGTGCCGCCGCTGTTGGCCACCGCCTCAATGGTCCGGACGAACTCGTCCTGCGTGCCCGACTTCCCGGCGAGGTATTGGAGGTCATCGACGATCAACAAGCGGACAGTGCGGACGCGCGCCTGGAAGGCGCGGGCCGACCGTTCGCGGACTGCCTCCTGATAGTCGTTCGTGAACTCCTCGGCGCTGAGGCAGGCGATCGTCCAGCCCGCGGAACGCGCGGCGTGGGCTAAGGCGTGCAGAAGATGCGTCTTCCCCACGCCGGGCCGGCCGAAGAGGACGATGGGGTTCGCGGCCGGCCGGCCGGCGGTCGCTTCGCGGCAACAGCCATGGGCGACACGGTTGCCGTCGGTCACGACGTAGCGTTCGAAGGTGAACGCTGGGTTCAACCGCCCGACAAGGCTGGGCAGGGCGACCTGTACCGGGCCATCGAGCAACGCTGGGATGTCGTGGATCCGGTGCGGGACGAAGCTGACGCCCAACTCGCAGCCTGCGACCGCGGTCACTTCCCGCTCCGCAACCGCCCGGAAGAGGAGGTTGAGGCCCTCCAACGCGAACGGCTTCGGGGTCTCGACCACGAGCGCTCCCGCTTCGACCCGGAGCGCCCGGGTATCGGCGAGGTAGGTCGCGAAGGCGTGCGCATTCACCTCGATCTGGAGGCGGCCAAGGACCGCCTCCCAGAGCACGGCGAGCTCACGGGCATCGGACAAAGCGAAGCTCAGCATGGTCGGGCGGCCTTCCCACGCACAGGTGTGATCGTGAACAGAGGAGCGGATGAGACGGTGCTTCCTCCGGGCCTCCGCAGCGGGGCGGGCCCAGAACCATCTCGTGGACGCGAGCGTACGACCGCGGGAGCCGTTCCGACAATCCGGTTATGTCCGGCGCGGCGCGCCCTCGCGAGGATTAAGGGACGCTCCCGCTTATGTGGTCGCACCTTCTGGCTTGCCGCCGCGTTTACGTCTGGTAGGGGGATTGTGACAGTGGCCTATTCGCGCTACAGCCGATGCCCGTTATCGCCAGGGCGCTAACGGGCGACGGCCCGCCCCCACGGAGGTGGGGGCGGGCCGTCGATGCGAGACCTTGCGGGGTCGGACGCGGTTACTGGGCCGGGAGCAAGCGAAGGACGCCGCGGGCGCGGCTCAGGGCGCGCTCCATGCGATTGAGGATTTGCAGCTGTTCCCACTCTTGGCGGAAGGCGGTATCCCGCGCGGCGAGGTCCGTCTCGACGCGACGAACGTTAGCGAGCAATTCGAGGATCATTGGGGCCCTCCTTGGGGGCTCGGCCGCCGGCTGACGGCTAATAGGGCAGGTTGCGAAGCTCGCGGACGGCGCGGGCATCGGCGCCACCGAGCACTTGGATGCCCGAGTTGCGGCGCTTGCGCTGTCCCCGCTTCGCCACGCCCTCAGCGCGATGGATCGCGGCGGCTTCGCGGTGCCGATCGCTCATCAGCGCCTGGGCGAGAAATGGTTCGTACATCGGGGGCCTCCTTGGGGCGTTGCCACCTAGATCGAGCGTGCCTTACCGATCGGTAGATAGCAATACGTTGGAGCACCAAGCTGTCACTGCCATGTATCGACATTCTCGATAGCTCAGCTTTCGAGTAGTCATAGGCCCACTCAACCTCAGGTATCGTCCCAGCCTATCCATAGGTCTGCCTGATCGATGAGAGTCCGGTGACACTCGGCGGCGCTTGCTACACTGCCCCTAAATCACGGGCGGAGGGCAACTCCAGATGGCGAAAATGATCCTGATTGGGCTCGTCGAGCCCACAGACCCGGAACAAGAGGATCTCTTCCGGGAGCGCTACCTCGGCAACCACATCGAAGACATCGCGAACTGCCCGGGGTTTCTCTCGGGGACCGTCTACCGGCTCGACAAGCAGCACGACGCCTTCCCGGTGATTTCGCAATACCTGACGGTCTACGAGATCGACGCGGAGAGCGCCGAAGAGGCGAGCGACAAGCTCCACGCCTACATCGCGGACCCGAACGCGTTCCCCGGCCGGCTGCCCGGCGGCGGGGCCCTGAAGATCATCGGGTCCGGATGGTACGCGTTCGAGCGCGCCTTCCACTCGCGGGGCTAGGCGCTGTTTGGCGGCCGATGGCGGAACTGCTAGCATGAATGTTCCGCCATCGGGGTGTAGCTCAGCCTGGTCAGAGCGCTGCGTTCGGGACGCAGAGGCCCGCCGTTCAAATCGGCGCACCCCGACCATTCCTTCCCACCGTTCCGGACAGACAGTAAGCCGCGCGCCTAGTACCCTCATGCGCCGGGCATCCGTCCCCCGCGCCGCCCATCCGGCGAGCAACCAAACCGGAAATCGCACTTCGGGTATTCGCTGCATGGCCGTCCTCCTCGACCAAAACACTCGCCTCCTCGTCCAAGGTATCGGCACCGAGGGATCGAACCACATGCGCCGCTCGATCGCCTATGGGACGAACGTCGTCGCGGCGATCCACCCGCGGCGCGGCGGCGAACAGCAGGACGGCGTCCCGATCTTCTCGACCGTCGACGGCGCGGTGCGCGAGACCGGCGCGAACGTTTCCATCATCTTCGTCCCGGCGGCTGGCGCGGGTGAGGCGATCCTCGAAGCAGCCGCCGCCAACGTCCCCCTCGTGGTCTGCATCACTGAGGGCATCCCGGTGCTCGACATGGTCCGGGTGAAGGCGGCGTTGGCCCAGACGAAGACGCGCCTGATCGGCCCGAACTGCCCGGGCGTAATCACGCCGAGCACGAAGACGCGGGTCGGGATCATGCCCGGCGATGTGTTCCTGCCGGGCAAGGTCGGGGTCGTGAGCCGCTCGGGGACGCTGGTGTACGAGGTGGTGGCGCAGCTGTCGGGCTTGGGCATCGGCCAGAGCACCTGCATTGGCGTCGGCGGCGACCCGATCATCGGGACGCGCCAGGTGGAGGCGGTGCGCCTGCTGAACGAGGACCCGGACACGCAGGCGATCGTGATGGTCGGCGAGATCGGCGGGAGCGCGGAGCAGGAAGCGGCGGCGTACATCAAGGAGCACGTGAAGAAGCCTGTGGTGGCGTTCATCGCGGGGGCGACGGCGCCTCCAGGCCGCCGGATGGGCCATGCGGGGGCGATTATCAGCGGCGAGGACGGCAAGGCGGAGAACAAGAAGGCCGCGTTGCGGGCCGCGGGCGCGGTGGTGAGCGACAGCCCGGCGGACATCGGGGTCACGATGCAGCGGTTGTTGAAGGAGCGGGGGCTGGCGTAGGGCCGAGTACCGAGTGCCGAGATGAGCCTGGCCTGCGTGGGTCGTTGTGGGTCATGGCCCGGGATGAGGCGTGAATGAGCCTGGGCGTGGGTTTGGCTCATGGATCGCGAATTCATGAGCCTTGGCTCATTTGGCTCATTGGGGACGCGGCTGTGCACGCGCGGTTGGTGACTGGCGCTGGGGTGCATGGTGCGGAGCCTAGGGCTTGCGGAGGGCGAGGGTGGAGTGGGGGATGACGCGGGTCTGGTCGGTTGCGCTGCTGCCCGAGGCATGTCTGAGTGCGGCTCACTCCAGAGTTGGAGCGACCAGCAAAGGTAGTTCCGCCAAGGAGTCGGGCTGGATCCGCTCGAATGCGACCTGGGGCACCTTCACGTAGCGCCAGTTCCCGACGCCAAGTGATGTCGCGTTGCGACACCAATTGAGCGCGGCAAGGTCCTTGAGCGCGACGTTCGTGTCCTCCTGGCCCTTGGTCTCCAGGATCCAGTGGGCTCCGCCGTCGCCGACCGCCACGAAGTCGGGGTAGTACAGGCGTAGATTGCCAGCAGCGTCCGCGTACTCGATCGAGAAGCCAAAGTCCCGCGGAAGCTTCGCGAACGCGCGGCAGTCTGGAGAGTGATCGAGCCACCGTGCGAATGCCACCTCAAACTGGTTGTCACACGCCTCGAAATTGAAGACTGAGCGCGAGGCCTGATAAAGAGGGCGAGACCAGGGAAACGGCGGCGTGGTGTAAAGACTCCGTGCCGGAACCTCGACGCGGACCGGATGATCCTCAAGGAGGTGGGGGCGGAGCGCCGCAACGAATGCCTGCACCGTCGCCTCTGCGGTCGCATTCTTGGCCATCGCCGGGAGAATGCCCGGAGCTTCGAGGTCGGTCTCCGCTCCAAATGCCTCGTGGACGAAGTATTCGCGCATCTTGAGGGCCAAGGGCGCGAAGTGGCCCGGCGCGTGGATGCGATGGGCCACTTCCGTGGCGTAGTACGCTATCACTTCCTGGGGCGTCTGCACCTGAGGCAGCGGAAACTCCCGCTCGATCTCCTTCACACCAGTAAGGAGGTCGTAGCCCTCAAACTTGAGGGTATCGATCGGCACCTCCGGGGCAGGAACGAGCGTCGGAAGACCAAACGCCCCTACATCGACCTGGGCGATGACGGCCCCAAGGTCCTGGCGGCGGACGATCATCCGGCTGAGCTCAGGAATGCCCACGTCGAACTGGTGGCGGCCGTCCACGGGAGCCACGGTCGTGATCGTGAGCTTGTCCGTCGCCAAGTCGAACTGGTCGAACTTGACCCCTTCCAGTTTCTCGAGGTCATCCACGTAATCGATGAATGCCTTATTCCCGATGATGTCGACGCGCTCACGGTACTGGTTCCCAGAACGGCCACGGAACATGAGACGGAGACCACGGCCGATAGCCTGCTCGGGAAGAATCTTGGCCTTGGAGGTGTAGGGCCGCAGTCCGACAACGACGGTGACGTTCTGGACATCCCAGCCTTCGCGAAGCATCAGGACGCTAACGACGGCATTCACGGGCGAGGTCTCCAAATCGACCTCCTCGACGAACTTGCGGGCCTTCTCCAAGTCCTTCTGCGAGACGCCACCCGACTCGTCGTCGTCTCCCCGGAGGTTGACGTGAATGGGAAGACACTGGCCGCCGCTGAAGTCTTCCGGATAGTGCTTCTGCAACCATTCGACGACCTGGTCGACCTCCGTGGTCGTGTTGAGCATGACGAAGAGCAGCGGCCGCTTCCCGCTCGGCCCCAGCTGGTCACGATACTCGCGCCAGCGCTCCACGGCGGCAGTCAGGTACCCGGCGTACCGTGTGCCGGCGTTGTCGGAAGCGGCTTCGTGGAAGGTGGCGACGCCCTTCATTGGGCGCTTTACGATCCCGTCGTCGATGGCTTGGCGGAGAGGGTAGTCATAAACCGTCCAAGGGAAGATGCGGCCATCCTGGAAGCGTGGCGTGGCGGTGAAGTCGAGTTGAGCGTGGACACCAGGGTCTCGATCCAAGCCAAAGATGACCTGCATCCACTTATTCTCTTCGTGCGTGTGGTGTGCTTCGTCGTTGATGACAAGTACGCGGCCACCGCGTTGGAGCAGCCGAGCCCCGACCCCGTCACGGTTGGCCATCCTCCGGCTCGGGTCGGGACCGAGGATAGCCGCGATGGGG
This sequence comes from Dehalococcoidia bacterium, assembly GCA_046152925.1. Classification (GTDB taxonomy): domain Bacteria; phylum Chloroflexota; class Dehalococcoidia; order Tepidiformales; family Tepidiformaceae; genus CAMAUF01. Next base: position 23,589 of record JBJXFX010000050.1, on the reverse strand, counting down.
TCCGGCTCTGCCGGAGCGCGGTCTGCACGTTCGTAGAGCTGTTGGATGTTAGTTAGGTAGAGCGCGCCGGCGCTCGAAGCCCGGTCCGCGTCGTCGCGCATGTAAAACTCCATATCCCAGTGGATCTGGAGGTCGCGCGGGATAAACGGAAGGGCCCGAAAGGTCGCCCCGTTGCGGAAGTCACGCTGGAGCCGTTCGAGCACGATCACGTTGGGCGCGAGTACGAGAAACGTCGAGGCGAACCGGTCGGACGACTCCAGGACGGCGTTCATGTACTGCCAGACGACAACGAGCGACATCACCATCGTCTTGCCACTCCCAGTGGCCATCTTGATGCAGTGACGCGGATAGATATCCGTGGATGGGAGCCGCACCTGCTCCCCGCCTTGGACGTACCTCGTAAGCAAGTCACGCTGGTTCTCGATCCCAGCGACTTCGTGCAGGTAAACAAGGGCCTCCAGGGCTTCTCGCTGAGAATGATGGAAGGAGAACATCCGACGGTCGGGCATGCGGTGGTCCGACTTGAACCAGTGACTGAGCAGGCGACGAGTGGTGTCCGTGACTCCGTCGTAGCCGCCGTCGCGCCAGGCCGCGACCTCTGCGCGGATCGCCCGGACGCAGGGCCCGGTCTGAAGCTCCTCGGCGGTCGCGATAAGGGGTGCACCTGCCGTGGTCCGGCGCGTCCGAGGTGGCATGGCTACTTCCCTCCGCTCGTTGGGACGTGGACCTCGACGATTTTGGTGGTGTCGTTGCCAAGGATGTCGATGGCCTTGACCATCAGGCGGTAGTCGCCGGGCTCGTCGTAGGTGTGACGTGCGGAGAGCGCCAGCTTCGGGTCCTTGCGGGTGCGATAGGACTGCCACTGGTTGTGGAACGCGTCGCCGCGGTAGTCCCAATCGACGGCCCAGTAGTCGAGCGTCTGCGACCAGTGCGAGACATGCGCGCGTACGTCGGCTGGCAGGTCGTCGAGCGGGATCACGAAGTCGGTGAGCGTGACCGTCAGGCTTCGCCCGTCGACTTCCGTGGCGACGCCGAGAGCGCCGAGTTCGAAGAAGACGATGTCGCCCTGCTCGACGGCGCGTTTTTCGAGGACTTCGCGCGGGATTTTGAGGAAGCGGACATCGACGCCCGCCTGGCGCATGAGATCCTTGCCTTCTTCGTTGGTGTTGAAGGCAAAGTCCCAGCCGAGGACATCGACCCGGTTGTTTCCGGTGGCGCGAAGCTCGATGGAGATGGCACGGAGGTCGCCGAGGGCAATCGGCGAGTCCACTTCGCCGACATGGACCCAGCGGCCCGCCTTGAGGCCGTGCAGGTACCGCTGACTGCCGGTCTGCTCGCCGTGGTAGAGGTCCAGAATAAAGCGGCGGTAGGTCTGGAGGGTTTCGTCCTTGGGGGCGCCGAACTCTGCGGATTGCCAGGCTTGGCGCTCGTACTTGCCGAGGTTCTGGACGTCGAACGGCTTGACCTCGGGAATGCCGAGGAGCCGCTTGCGGGTGACGTGAATCGCGAACCGACCGAGGTCAGCGGCGATCCAGCGGCGGCCAAGCTTCTCGGCAACGACCGGCGTGGTGCCCGAACCGCAGAAGCAATCGAGGACGAGATCGCCGGGGTTGGAGGCGAGGTTGATCACTCGCTCCAGCAAGCGTTCAGGTTTCTGAGTGTCGTAGCCTGTTCGCTCGGGACTCTGACTCTGAAGGGGCGGAATGTCCAACCACAAGTCCTGAATCGGAACTCCAGGCATCTCATCGAGATATCTCTTGTAACGCCAGTCTGAACCGTCTTTGGAACGAATTAATCTCCCTTCATCATATAAAGCGACCACTTTTGACTGAGAGTATCGCCAATACTTCGTCACGCCTTTGAATTCATAATAAGGATTGCCTTTTCGAGCGCCACCAGGACCGCTCGTATTGTCCAGGGCATAGCGCCTACCAGAATCCGGGTCCACGTGCTTATAGAAGGAACGAACGTAATCATCAGAGTACGGCTCGTAGACCATTCTAACGGTCGATGTCACGGAATTACGATACCAAAATATCACATCGTGAAGTCGGCCGAGATGACTGGCACCTTGGCCGATATCACTATGGGCAGCCGAACGCTTCCAAACTATCTCGTTAGTGTAGGATGTTGGACCGAACAATTCGTCCAAAACTGGCCTGAGATAGGAGGCGATGTTGACTCCTAAGTGCAGGAAAAAGCTTCCTTGCTCCGACACGAGTTCGCGAGCCACTCGTAATGATTCGCTCAACCATCGAACATAGGAGTCCAGACCACTTGCCCATGTGTCCTGTAAGCCTTCATTTCGAGCATGGACGGGCGCTTCGTGAACGAGATCGCTTCGTCATCGTCGGTGTCAGGGTTATCCGGCAGGTCCGCGGTGAACGAGAAGTCGGCGCCGGTATCGAACGGTGGGTCGATGTAGATCAGGTCAACCTTGCCCGCGAACTCGGGCAACAACGAGGGCAGGACGTACTTCTTGTCGCCCCAGATGAGGCGGTTGCGCCATTCGGGGTCGCGGCCTGTGCTGAACAGGTCGAACTGGCGCTGGCGCTGCTGGGCGCTCTCGTTGACCGTTTCGACCGTTTGGAAGGGGAGCGCGACCTTGAGCGGCGGCACGCGGCGGCCGTTCGCATCGTACTTGCCTTCCCAGACCAACTCGACCACCGGCCGCCCTCCGTCGGGCCGATTCTACGCGACGAGCCCGCTACTTGTGCTCGTCGTGGCGGACGGCCATCGAGCCGGGGACGTGGCCGCCGTTGACCGCGATCGTTTGGCCCGTGACCCACGAACCCGCAGGCGAGACGAGCCAGAGGACGCAGGCGGCGATGTCTTCGGGGGTGCCGAGGCGGCCGACGGCGAGGCGTTCGCCCATCGCGGCCAACCCAGCCTCGTCGAGCGGGAAGGTCTTCGTAAAGATCTCAGTGGGCACGGGGCCGGGGGCGACGCCGTTGACGCGGATGCGTTTGGGGGCGAGCTCGACGGCCATGGTCTGGGTCATGTTGTTCATGGCAGCCTTGGCGGCGCCATAGGCGCCGGTGCGCGGGGCGGCGTTGAGGCCGGCGCCGGAGGTGATATTGATGATGGAGCTGCCGGGGGGCATGAGCTTGGCGGCGGTTTTGGCGCCCTTCCAGGCGGTGACGAAGTTGAAGTGGAGCATCCACTCCATCTCGGACTCTTCGTAGTCGTCGAGGGTGACGAGCTTGCCGTCGCGGTTGCCGCCGTGGTTGTTGACCCAGATGGTGAGCTTACCGAAGGCGTCGGTCGTGGCCTGGGCGAGATGTTCGATGGCGCCGGGTTCGTTGACGTCGGTGGGGACGGCGATGGCTTTGCCACCGCGGGCCTGGATTTGGCCGACGACTTCGTCGATGTCGTCTTTGCGGCGGGCGGCGACGGCGACGCTGGCGCCGGCTTCGGCGAGGGCGATGGCGATGCCGCGGCCGATGCCTTTGCCGCTGCCGGTGACGACGGCGACGTGTCCGTCGATGCGGAAGTTATCGAGGATGCTCATGGTGGGGCTCCGAGGTGGGTCCGTGATTGTCTGAACCATGGTAGGGGACGGCCCCGCTGACCGCTCCCGGTAGCAGGGCATATCGCAGTCCGTTACGATGGCGGAGTGATCCGGTCGTTCCGGGATGCGGAGACGGAACTTCTTTTTCGCGGCCGCGAGGTGCGCCGGATGCCTCCAGAAATCCGGCGGCCGGCTCAGCGGGCGCTGAGAGCGGTTCACCAAGCTCGCAATCTCAACGACTTGGCGCTCCTCCCGGGCAACCGGCTGGAGCGTCTGAGGGGCGACCGCGAGGGGCAGCACAGTGTCCGCATCAACCAGCAGTGGAGAGTTTGCTTTCGGTGGGAGGGTGGAGATGCCTTCGAAGTCGAGGTCGTTGACTATCACTGATTCGGGTGGGGAAGAGCTCGCGAGCGAACTTCCGCCGCTCCACCCCGGCGAGATGCTGCTCGAAGAATTTCTCAAGCCGCTCGGGATGAGTCAGTACCGGCTCGCCCAGGAGCTCAAGATTTCACCGCGCCGAGTCCACGAGATCGTGCTGGGGCGCCGCGGGATCACGGGCGACACGGCGCTCCGCTTGGCGCGCTTCTTCGGCGTCTCTGCCGAATTCTGGATGGGCCTGCAGACGCAATACGACCTCGATCTCGCGATTGACCGGGCGGGCGAGGAGATCGCCCGCACGGTGAGGCGCCTCGAGTACGACGAGAGCCGGGCGGTCGCTGACGATTAGCCCAGGTCGCGGAGGCGATGGCGTCCGCGCAGACGTGCGGCCTCGCGATGCAGGCGTGGGACATCCAGGGGTGTTCGGACCGAGGCTCGGGTGGATGGGGTATCCTCGTGTTCGCGAACGGTTTTGGGGAGGGCGCCATGGCTCGGTATTGGATCGTCGTTGGTGGCTTGGAGATTTTCGACAAGACGAAGGATCTGGGGTTCACGCGGCACGGGTTCAAGAGCACGCGGCGGAACATGGCGAAAGCGGTCCAGCCGGGCGACAAGATGGCGTTCTATGTGACGGGGAAGAAGCAGTTCGCGGGGGCCGTGGAGATCACGGAGGCAGTGGTCGAAGAGCAGACGCGCGTCTGGACGAGCTCGAAGAAGCCGGACGAGCTGTACCCGTTCCGGGTGGGGATCAAGCCCGTGCTGATCCTGGACGAGGCAAAGTGGCTGGACGCGGAGCCGTATCACGAGCGGTTTACCTGGACGCAGAAGTGGCCGCGGGCGAATTGGACGCTGGCGTATCAGGGGAACCTGCACGAGGTGCCGGAGGCGGATTTTGCGATGTTGTTGGGGGATTTGGAGCGGGCTGGTGGCGGGCAGTAGTCCCTAGTCCCTAGTCCTTAGTCCGGAGACTGCGTGGAACAGCCCGCTTGCCGACGCTTGCGGCTTTGTGGAGTCTGAATGCGGAGCGGGTGGGCGACGGTGCTGGTACGCTCCTTCGGTGCCCCAACCCTCCGATGTGATCGAAGCGACCGGCCTGACAAAGCGCTTTGGCGAGGTGCTGGCGGTCGACCACGTTGACCTGCGGATCCCGGCGGGTACGGTCTACGGGATTCTCGGTCCGAACGGCTCGGGAAAGTCGACGACCGTGCGGATGTTGCTGGGGTTGGCGCGGCCGGACGCTGGGGTGGTGCGCCTCTTCGGGGAGGCGCTGGACCGGCATGGGCCCGCGCTCCTGCGGCGGGTTGGGTCGGTGGTGGAATCGCCGGCGTTCGTGCCCTACCTCTCGGGGCGGGACAACCTGCGGCTGTTGGACGAATACCGGCCGGCGCGCGACCCGGCACGGATCGAGCGGGCGCTGGAGCGGGTGCACCTGGAGGACGCCGCGCATCGCCGGTTCAAGCACTACTCACTGGGGATGAAGCAACGGCTCGGGATCGCCGCCGCGATCCTGCATGACCCGGAGCTGATCGTGCTGGACGAGCCGACGAACGGGCTTGACCCGCAGGGGACGCGCGAAGTGCGCGAGCTGATCCCGGAGCTGGCGCGCGAAGGGCGGACGGTGTTGCTCTGCAGCCACCTGCTGCACGAGGTTGAGCAGGTCTGCGACGCGGTGGCGATCTTCCAGCGCGGGCGGGTGGTGACGGCGGGGGCGATTTCGCAAATTCTCGGGCGCCGGGACTCTTTGGAGGTCGTCGTCGAGGACTTGGCGGGGGCGGCGGCGCTGTTGGCGGATTCGCAGTGGGCGGGACGCGTGGAGGTGCGGCCCGGGGCGCTTTGGATCCGCGAGGCCGCGGCCGAGGGTGGGCCGGTGAACGCGTTTCTCGGCGCCCGCGGGGTGTATGCCTCGGTGTTGCGGCCGCACCAGCCGACGCTGGAAGAGGCGTTCTTCGCCGTGACAGGGAGCGAGGGACAGCCTGGTGTTTGAAGGCGACACGATCGGCGGCCTGCGCACTGCGCTGCGGGCCGAAGTATTCAAAACGGTGCGCCGGCGGATGACCTGGATCTGCCTGGCGATGATCGTTGTGCTCGTCGGGCTGGTCTATTTGGGGCTCTGGCTTCGGCTGCGCGAGGGCGCCGGCGGCCGGCCAGACGAGGCGCTCGTCTGGGTGGCGGTGCGGGCCGGGGTGTCGTTCCGGAACGCGGTGCCGTATGGGCTCGCGGTCGAGCGCTTTTTCGCGACGATCATCTGCGTCGTGTTCGCGGGGACGGTGATGGGCAACGAATACGACTGGCGGACAGTCGGGGTGGCGGTGAGCCGTGGGGTGCGGCGCTGGCACTTCCTGGCGGCGAAGCTGGCCGTCGTGACAGGCTTCACGGTCGCGGTGGCGGTTACCGGGCTGCTGGCCGCGATGGCGGCGAGCGTGATCCTGACGCTGTCGTACGACCTGCGCTGGGGGACGGTCGACCTCGCCTGGGGCTGGGGCTTGGTCGCGGGGCTGGCACGGACGGTGTTCGTGATCCTGCCGTTCGTGTTCTTGGCGGTGCTCGTGGGCAACGTCTGGCGGTCGGCGGGGCAGGCGGTGGGGGCGTCGCTGGGACTGTTCTTCAGCGAGCAGATCTTTATCGGCCTGCTTTCGTTGACGGATGGGTGGCCGAGGGCGATTACGAAGGGGCTGTTCAGCGAAAATATCGATGCGGTGATGCGCGCGAACGGGATTTTCGCTTCCGGCGGCGGGCCGTTCATCATCGAAGGCGGCGGCCCACCGTTGTGGAGGGCGACGGCGTTTCTCGCGGCGTGGATGGCGCTCTTTCTGGCGGCCACGTTCGTGCGGTTCAACCGGCGGGACATTCAGGATTAGGAAGTAGCGAGTTCCGAGTTCCGAGGGCTTCACACGCTGAGTAAAGCGTGCGATTGCGCTGTAAGATGGATGTGGGTCGCGATGCGGAAGGCCGCCGCGCGATCGAAGGAGGGCCCACATGAAGTGGCTCGACAAGCTCTTGAAGCGCCGGACGCACGCCGAATGGCTGGAACAGAACCCCGACAAGCGGGCATTCCACCTGCCCGACACGCGGGAAGCGGACGCGATCAGCCAGAAGAAGATGCGCGACCAGATGGAAGGCGAACTGCGGGATGACGCGGCCCGCACACAGGCGCGGAACGACAGCACGGACAAGCCAGCCGTCTAACCGCGCAGCCGGGCCGAGCCAGACCCCCTCGCCGCCACACCGGTCAGGTCTGCATTTGTAGGGCGATCGGACGCCCTGTAGGATGCCGCCTCGGCAAGGGAGGTGCGCGGATGTGGGATCTGCCAAAGTGCCGCAAGTGCGACGACGGGGATTTGGTGCCGTTCTCGGATTTCGGAAGCCAGGGTGCGCCGATCCATTACAAGGCATGGGTCTGCACGAACCCTGCCTGCGGGTTCAACATCAAAATCCGGAACGGCGACCTCTTCATCGATGAGCCGATAAACGACGGCTCGTACCACCAGGGGCGGGTACGATAGAGCGCCCGGCGGCCCGGGCCGGGAGTTTGTGATAGGCTGCACGAACGATGGCACAGGCGAACAAGGTCTACCAACCGCTTCCGGTCCTCGACCAGATCAATATTGAGGACGAGCTCCAGCAGAACATCCTGGTGACGAGCGTCGACCAGGTGCTGAACTGGGCGCGGCGGTCGTCGCTTTGGCCGGCGATGTTCGGGTTGGCCTGCTGCGCGATGGAGATGATCGCCGTCGCGATGCCGCGGTATGACCTGGCGCGTTTCGGCGCCGAGATCTTCCGGGCCTCGCCGCGCCAGGCGGACCTCCTGATCGTCCCGGGGACGGTGACCTGGAAGATGGCGCCGGCGGTGCGCCGCGTCTGGCTTCAGATGCCGGAGCCGAAGTGGGCGCTGGCGATGGGCGGCTGCGCGATCATGGGCGGGCCGTTCGCCTACGCCTATAGCGTGACGCCGGGCGTGAACACGCTCGTGCCGGTCGATGTCTACGTGCCGGGCTGCCCGCCGCGGCCGGAGTCGCTGCTCACCGGGATCATGCTCCTGCAGGACAAGATCAAGCAGGACACAATCGCGAAGGGCTGGAAGCGCAAGGACGTGGAGCCCCAGTTCCACCGCTACCTGCCGGACGGCGACCCGATCCGCAAGGAACTGGAGTCGCTGTGGCCCCCGTTCATCGACTACGACAAGCCGCCGGCTGGCGGCGCGTTCCGCGTCTAGCGCCTGGCTCCGCCCCGAAACCTGTCTCCAAGGAGCGCCATCCATGGCGAAAGCTGCCTGGTCTGCCGTCGAAGCCCTTGTTGGGCCATTGTTTGAGGGTGGCCAGCGCCCCGAGCGCAGCGACCTGGTCGAGCTTGCGTATCGTGAAGGGGCCGACGACGACGTTGTCGACGCGTTGGATTCGCTGGGGCCGCGGCCGGTGGAATCGCTGGCGCAGCTGAAGACGTTGCTCGAAGGGAACGGCGTGCTGGCGTAAGCTCGGCGGCCACCTACCGCTAGGAGCCGCACCTCATGCTCGACCTCTCAGGAAAAGTTGCGCTCGTCACGGGGGCCGGCAGCGGCATCGGGCGAGGCATCGCGCTCGCCTTTGCCAGAGCGGGGGCCGACCTCTCGTGCTCCGATGTCGTCCTTGCGCGCGCCGAGGAGACGGCAGCGATGGTCCGCGCGCTCGGACGACGGGCCAACGCGCAGCAGGCCGATGTCCGCGACAGGGCGGCGCTCGACGACCAAGTCTCGCGTGCGATCGGCGAGTTGGGCGGGATCCACATCGCGGTCGCGAACGCCGGCATCGGGCGCGGGACGTCGGTCCTCACGATGTCGGAAGAGGACTACGACACGCAGTTCGACGTGAACACGAAGGGCGTCTTCCTGACGGTCCAGGCCGCCGGGCGAGGGATGGTGCGGCAGGGGAAGGGCGGCCGGATCATCGTCATTTCGTCGATCGCGGGCGAACGGCCAGAGCCGGGCGCCTGGGCCTACTGCGGCTCGAAGGCCGCCGTGCGGATGATGGCGCGGTGTTGGGCGCAGGAGCTTTCGCCCTTCCGGATTACGGTGAACTCCGTGGCGCCGGGGTTTATCGACACGCCGCTCGCCTCGGGGTCGATCGGCGAGGGCGACATCCGGGCGGCGAACGAGCGGTTCATCCCGATGGGCCGCGTTGGCCAGCCGGTCGACATCGGCAGCCTCTGCTGTTGGCTGGCGAGCGACGAGGCGGAGTACGTCACGGGCACCTATAACATCATGGACGGCGGCCTGGTCGACGCCGGTGGCTGGGGGATGCAGACGGGATTGCCGAGCATGCGCGACGGCGTCAAGGAGATGCTCCGGACGATGTCGGGCGAGCAGGTGTTGGCCGCGATCGACCGGATGACGGCGGACGCGATGCCGGTCGTAGAGCAGATGCGACGCGAGAAGGGGTTGCAATAGACGGAGGAACGGTCAAAGGGGAAAGAGGAAAGCACGGGCACCGCGACCTGGGCTGGCGGACTGCGTGGGTCGCCCCCTCACCCTGCACTCTCCCCCATGCGGGGAGAGGGTCCAACCACTCGACACGCGATGCGACTCGTCGGCCACGACCGCTTCCTCTTGGACCCTTCCTCTTTCCCCTACGCTCTACTGCTGGAGCCTGAACGGCGGGTATTGGTCGTTCAAAGAGGAAAGGTCAAAGGGGAAAGAGGAAAGCGCCGCCGATCGACCGCCGGGGCTGGCGGACTGCGTAGACGGCCCCCTCTCTCTTCCCTCTCCCCCGAACGGGGAGAGGGTGGCTGGCAGAGCGGCCCGCAGGCCCGGGCCTTGGCCGCGCGACGTTCCTCTTTCGTCTTTGCCCTTTCCTCTTTTCTCTTCTCTCTTCTACGCCTGCAGGCGGAAGGGTGGGTACTGATCCGTGACGAGGAGGAAGGCGTAACCCGTGACCCGGTTGCCCCAGCGCATGACGCCGACGGTGTAGCCGTGGAGGCCGCGCGGGTGTTGGCCAGTGAAGAGGATCGCGAACCAGGAGATGATCGTGACGACGATCACGCCGATGAAGAGGAAGATCAGCACGATGTAGTGCGGGATCGCGAGGAACCACTTCACCAGCGGCAGCCAGCGGTTCAACTCAGTCGGCACGTCGGGGTAGGGCATTTCGAAGCGGACGGCTTGGTCGTCGTCGGTGGCCGGGTATTCGTCGCGAAGGAGCAATGCGTAGGAGGTGACGCGATTCGAGAAGCGCGTGAGCTGCAGGTTCCAATCCCACCACCACTTCGGGTACTTCTGGCGGAAGACGATCATGAGCAACACGCCGAAGGTGACGATGCCGCCAGCGCCGATGCCGAACGCCAACCCGGCATCCCCGGCTTGGTCGCCTGCGCCACCACCACCGCTCACGAAGCCGAGCACGATCGCAATGGGGATCACCCAGAAAATCCGGAGGCCGACCGTCTTGCGATCGCGCGGGCCCTCCGGGTAGGGGACATCGAAGTTGACGGGGTAGGGCGTGATTCCGGTTTGCATAGACGCAGACTAGTCCTCTTGGATGAGGATTCCTAGCGGTCGTCTGGCTCAGACTGGCGGATCGGTCGGCCCCGCCGGACAATCAGGCAGCAAGCTGGAGGTGAGACATGGGCAAGCTGGACGGCAAGGTCGCGATCGTGACAGGCGGGGCATCGGGGATCGGCAAGGAGACGGCGCGGCAGTTCGTCGCCGAAGGGGCGCGGGTTTACATCGGCGACCTGAATGCGGACGGGATCGCGGCGCTCGCGAGCGAGCTCGGCCACAACCAGGTCGACGGCATGGCCGTCGACATCCGCGACGAGGAGGCTGTCGCCAAGATGGTCGCGAACACGGTGCGGCGCTTCGGGCGGCTGGACATCGCGTTCAACAACGCGGGCGTCGGTGGCTTCGCGCCCATCCAAGACTACGCACTCGAGGACTTCAAGCGCGTCGTCGACATCTGCCTGACCGGGACGTTCCTCTGCATCAAGCACGAGGCGAAACACCTGATTGAGGCCGGGCACGGCGGTTCGATCATCAACATCGCGAGCCTCAACGCGATCCAGGCGACGGAGGGCTTCGCGGCCTATTGCCCGGCGAAGGCCGGCGTCGCGATGTTGACGAAGGTGGGCGCGTTGGAACTCGGACGGCACGGGATCCGGGTGAACGCGATTGGCCCTGGCCTGATCCACACGCCGGCGACGCAGGGCTTCCGCAACATGGAGACCGTCTACCAGGGGTTCATCGAGAACTCGCCGATGGGCCGCGCCGGGGAGCCGGAGGATGTCGCGCGCCTCGCCGTCTATCTCGGGGCCGATGAATCGAGCCTGATGACGGGGCAAACGTTGTACATCGATGGGGGCCAGAGCCTGAAGAAGTACCCGGAGCTCTTCCCCGCCTTCGGGGTCGCCTGATGCGACGACGCTGGTCTCTCGCCGTCGTGGTTGGGGTGCTCCTCGCGGTGGTTGGCCTCGCCGGGTGCGGCGGCGACGACGATGCGGAGCCGGCCTCGCCCGCGCCGACGCGCTCGGCGACGCTCCCCGGGACGGTGCTCGCGACGGCCGCTGCGCCTCGGACGCCGACAGTCCGCCCGACGAACACGGCGACGCCGACCGGGACGCTGACGGCGACACCAACGCGGACGCCGACGCCTGCCGACCGGCCGCCGGTGATTAACTGGCTGATCCGGGAGCACAGCGGGGCTGGCGTCGTCACGGTGCGGCTCGAGACGAACGTGCCGACGACGGCCATGGTCCGCGTCGTGGGCAAGCCGGGCGAGACGCCGGGCGTCGAACCTCAGGCGAGCGCGGGCCGCAGCCTGGCGCATGTGGTGAGCATCCCGCTGCCGGCGGAGACGTTCATCGAAGTCGAAGTGAAGGGTGACAACGGGACGACCACAACCGGCCAGCTCGAAGGCGGGGCGACGGTGGTCGGGGGCCAGTTTTGGGGGCGCGCGGAGTATTTCCCGAAGGTGACGTTTGCCGCCGGGTTCAGAGGGAGCGTGACCTGGGGCAACCTGCGCGACCCGGACGCGCCGCGCCGGGTTGCGGGCGTCCAGCTCTTCGACCGCCCCGCCGGGTGCACAACGGCGCAGGCCTGCCGCTACTCACCCGGCAAGGCATTCCGTGACGACGCCATCCGGGTCGAAGAGACACTCGAACGGCACACGATCCCGGTGGCCTTCGAGGTCCGAAACGCGGATTACCTCATTCTCATCCAGGCGCCGGGGGCGGGCGAAGGGGGGCGGGCAGTGCAGCGGTTCTTCCAAATCGAGGTGAAAGCGGACGAGCTCACCCGGTAAGGCGCGCGCCGGAAGCCGAAAGACCTCTCCCCGGCAACCGGCGGCGCCACCCAGCCTACGGGATGGGCAGGCACTGCACATGTGTAGCCGGCGGATTCTGGTGGCGGAGATCACCCATTCTTGGGGTGACCGGACGGCTGGTCGCGGTGGGCGGCGGCCCAGGCGATGGCGTCTGCCCGTCCGCGAGCATCGATCTTGGCGTAGATGTTCGCGAGGTGACGTTCGACGGTCCTGGGGCTAATGGCGAGCGCGCTGGCGATCTCCTTGTTGCTCGCACCGGAGGCGACGAACTGGAGGACGCCGGACTCACGTTCACTGAGTCCCGCGCCGAACGGTGCGCCGGCTGCGGCGGGGTGAGAAAGCGCAGCCTCGATGGCGGAGAGTGCGCCGTCGACAGCCTCGATCAGGGTGAGGCGTTCTCCTTCGCGGGCGAGCGCCGCGAATCGCTGCTCGCCGGCCGCGCGCTTGGCGCGGGCGATGGCGTTGTCGTAGAAGGCTTGCCAGTAGGGCAAGACGGTGTTGCCAAGGCCTCGCGTCGCTTCGCTAGCACCGTGGAGGAGGGCAGCCTGCTCCGGGGCCGTCGCGGCCGCGAGGGGGACGAGCGAGATGGTGTAGATCCAATGGACGTAGTGGTTGCCCCAAGCCGGGCGGACCACGGGCCAGGCACGGGCGAAGTGCCCAAGCGCCTCGGCGAACGCGCCCAGCTCCGACGTGATAACGCCGAAGCGACCCTCAATCGCCGCGATCTCGTAGCCGCCCCCGACCGCCTGCAGGCGTGCGAGGCTGCGGTCGTAGCAGGCCATGGCGGTGGCGAGGTCGCCCTCGGCCACATACGTGTCGCCGAGATAGAGGTCCGCTGCCGCCGCCAAGCGCGGGTTTTCGCTCGCCCCGCCGGGCGAAACCTGGGCAATCAGCGCCCGCGCACCCGCAAGGTCGCCAACCGCCGAACGGCACCAGGCGAGCTCCAGCAGCGGGGAGGCCCGCGCGGACGCTGGCGCTACCTCCAGCGCCGCCTCCAGTGGGACGAATGCCTCGGCGAAGTCGCCCAAGCGTTCGTGGGCGAGCCCCTGGTAAAAGAGCGCGCTCACCAAAGCTGCGGAGTCCGCGGCGCGCCGGGCGGCCTCGGCGGCGGCGGTGGCGTAGGCGAGCGCCCGCCGGGGCTCGCCGGCAAAGGCGGCGTTCGCCGTGGCGGCGTTCAGGACGACCGCCCTCGTCGCATCGGGGAGGCTCTCGGACGAAAGGGCACGGTCGAACCATGCCAACCCGGCCCCGGCGTGGCCGTAGGCTGCCCAGAATCCCGTGGTGGGACGGACCAGCCCAATGAGGGCCTCGCCTGGCTCGTGGGCGAGGGCCCAATCGAGCGCGAGCAGGAAGTTCGGCAGGTCACGGTGGAGACGGCGCTCGATGTTGCCTGTCCCGGCCGCGTGGGCTGCTGCGAGGCTCCGGAAGAAGTGGGCCATCCGTTCCGGAGCCGTCGCGGCGTCTGGACGTCCGGAGAGACGGCCGCCGGCGAACTGGCGGATCGACTCCAGCATGCCGTAGCGGCCGATCCCGTCGCGTTCTTGGAAGGTGAGGAGCGACTTTTCGACCAACGAGGCGACCAACGCGGGCGTTTCCGGGAGGTCACAGACCGCCTCGGCTGCGTCGATCTCGAAGCCCCCAGCGAAGACTGACAACCGGTCGAGCGCCGCCTGCTCGGCGGGCGAGAGCAGCGCGTAGCTCCAGGCGACGGTGGCATGCATCGTCCGCTGGCGTTCGGGAAGCGAGCGGGCGCCCTCCGAAAGCCCGGAAGACCCGTCGGTCAGCCGCCGCGCGAGCTCGTGGACCGAAAGTCCCGCGGTCATTGCCGCAGCCAGCTCGATGGCCAGGGGGAGACCGTCGGAGGCGCGGCAAATCGTGCCAACGTCCGACGCGAGCGGGCCGTCCCACCCGAGCGAGGGGCGGCGGGCCCGAGCGCGGTCGAGGAAGAGCTGGACCGACGGCGCGGCGGCGATCTCTTCCACCGTCGCGTCCTGTGAAGGAGTGCCGAGCGGCGCGATGCGCCAGACGCGCTCGCCTTCGACTCTGAGCGTTTCGCGGCTTGTCGCGATCACGCGGAGGGCGGGGGCGGCGGCGAGGAGCCCGGCGACCAAGGAGGCGGCAGGCTCGACGAGGTGTTCGCAGTTATCCAACACGAGGAGCACAGGCCCGCGGACGCGCGCGGCCAAGCCGCCAAGCTGCGACGCGGCGGCCCCGTGGGCAACGCCCGCCGCCAAGGCGACGGCCAGGAAGACGTCGGCCGGCTCCGCCAGCGGGGCAAGGGCAACGCTCCAGACGTCACCCCATCGCTCCGGGCACCGGCGAGTGAGCTCTTGCACGAGTCTCGTCTTTCCTGCGCCACCGGGGCCGGCCACGGTCACGAGCCGGTGCGTGTCAAGCAGGCTTGCGAGGCCTTCCAGATCCTCGTCGCGGCCGAGGAAGGAGGTCATCGGTGGGGCTTCGGGGGCGGGGCGGCCGGCGGCGTCGCCTTCGAGGGCGGCGAGCGCTTTTGCCTGCCGGGCGGTGGGCCGGGCGGCGCCGCGCTCCCAACGGCTGACGAGTGCGACGGGCACGCCAAGCCGCCGCGCGAGGCCGGCTTGCGAGAGGCCGCGGCGCGCTCGAAGGGCAAGGATCCGGTCGCGGGCGTCGGCCGGGATGTACACGTCATGACGTAGTTTACTGGATGATCGTCCAAGAATGGTTGCGTGGGCCTTTCGCCCGAGTGGGTCCTCCAGAGAAAGGTGGGGGCCAAGGCTCCCGGCCTCTGTTAGCCTCGATTGCATGATTGGCACACGGAAAGCCCTCGTTGCAGCCGCCGTCGCCCTCGTCGCCGCCGCTTTCGCTGCGTGCGGTGGCGACGACGCCCCTTCGCCCACCGTGCCGACGGCAACAAGCACGCCGCCAGCCGCCACGCCAAGCGGGACGGCATCGACAGCGACCGCGTCCACAGCGTCGCCTTCGGCCGCGGTGACGCGGACACCGAGCCCACCGCCGGGAGACGTGACGGCATGCCCCGATGTGGGACAGGTCTGCGACTACGCCTTCGCCCTCGCGGACGCGTTTAACAAGCAAGACTGGCCGGCGGCCGCCAAGCTGTTCGAAGGCGTGACGTTCACCTGCCCGGACCCGCCGCCGCCAGCGCAGGGGATCCCGACGGTCGAGCAGCTCGCCTGCGAAGGCAAGGCGAAGGGCACGAAGGTGCAGGTCGTCATCTATGGCCGCTTCGCGAGCGAGGCGAGCGTCATCTTCGTTGAGCAGCTCGCGGCGTCGTTCGCCCGCCAGTATGGGATCGCCGGGCCATTCACCCTGCGGGCGATCGGCGTCCCCTTCCGGCAGGAGTGCGAAAACTGCCGCCGAATCGTGCTCTCATCCGCGGCGCGCGACCTGGCGGTGATGGCCCAGATCACCCTCGCCGGGCCGAAGTGGACCGGGACGCGGCTGTACGACGGCTCAGCCCAGTTCTTGCTTGGCGACCTTGAGCGGGTCGGATCGCGGATCACGACCTACGACCCGGCGGCGCGGAAGTGGTCGAACTTCGAGACGGTGAAGTCGACGCGGAAGGAGTACGACGGGGTGGTCGCCGCTGGCGGCGATTGCCTGAATGTACGCGAGACGTCGAGCACGCGGGCCAAGGTAGTCACCTGCCTGCCGGACGGGTCGGCGCTGCTCGTTATCGAATACACGCCGCCCGTCGTGCAGGACGGCGTCACCTGGGTCCAAATCCAGGCGAACAAGCCCGACGGGACGAAATGGGCCGGCTGGGCTGCGGCTGAGTTCGTGAAGCCGAAATAGGCCGCTAAGGCGCCATTTACACGTATTCGAGGAGCTGGAGCGAGAGGCCGCCCATCTGGTCCGGGCTGATCGTCGAAACGCGCGTCCCGGGGAGCACTCCGCCCGCCGGGTCCGGAAGCGTGAAGCCGCGTTCGCGCGCGAGCGCGACGGCGGCGGCCAAGTCCGGGACTTCAAACGCCGCCATCGGGATCAAGCCCGCGGGACGGCTGGCGAGTGGGCTATCGGGCGTGTCGGGGCCGAGGAGCTCGACGATCGCGTCGCCGACCTTCATTTGCTTGATGATCATCCCGCGGCCGGCGACTTCGCCGAAGGGCTGGACACCGAGGACGCCGCCCCAGAAGGCGACCGTCTCATCGAGCTTGGGCGCGATGATCGCGAGGTGGTCGAGCCGCTTGAGCGGGAAGTCGTGGGCGAGTAGGCCGCGCGCCTCGCGGGCGGCCACGCGCTCGGCGCGAAGCGTGGCGTACGCCATCATGCCAACCGGGCAACCTGCGCCGCCGGAATCCGGGATCAGCGCGTCGGCGATCTTGTCGCCGCCTTCGCGCGAAATGGTGCGGCGTTCGCAGGTGACGTTGCGACGGGCGCAGCGGTCGTCGGCCTCCCCGAGGTCGTCGCAATCGAACATGAGGCGGGCGGCGCCGCCACCCTTGGCGATGAGCGCGACGTAGTCGCCGCGACCTGTGCGGCGGGCGGCTTCGGTGTCGTGGACGCTCAGGAGCTCGACATAGAACTGGTTTTCGCGGCCGACAAAGAGGGCGCGGTTTTCGGTGCCGGCCCCGGCGTGGCGGGTGACGGGCGAGAGCCTGAGGCCGAGCTTTTCGAACGGGGCCGCTGCGGCGCCAAGATCTGGGACGGCAAGGACGATGTGGTCGACGGAAGTGAGCATGAGCCGAGATTCTACGGGAGCACGGCGAACTCGATCACGGACAGGTCGGCCGCCCGATGGACGGCCGAGCGGCGCAGGCCGGCCCACCCGGCCAGGGCCGTGATCTCCGCGACACTCCGTTCGCGGGCGCCGAAGTAGATCAGCATGGTGAGGTCCATTACGGACGATGGCGCGGCGCCATCCGCTCCCGTCTTTTCGATAACCAGCACCCGGCCGCCGAGGTTGAGGGCGTGGGCGGCGTTCCAGAGGATGCGCTGGGCCGCGGGATCAGGCCAATCGTGGAGGACGGCGCACAACAGGGCGATGTCCCCGCGGACAGGGAGCGGGGCGAAGAAGTCGGCCGCGACCGCATCCGCGCGACCGTCGAGGCCGGCCGCGGCGAAGCGAGCGTTCGCCGCCTGTGCGGTCGCAGGCTGGTCGATGATGGCGCCGGAGAGGCCTGGGTTCGCCGCAAGGATGGCCTCAAGGAGGGCGCCGTCTCCGCCGCCGATGTCAACGACGTGGCCCTTTGCGGGCCACGGATAGGCCGGGACGACGAGCCCGGCCCACCGCGTCACGTCGGCGGCCATCATGCGGTCGTAGGCGGCCTGACGATCGGGGTCCATGGCGAGGTCATCCCAGAAGCTAAAGCCGTAGCGGCGGTCGAAGGCCGGTTCACCGCGGCGGACGGCGTCGAGAAGCTCGACTGCGGCGAGGTCGGCGCGGCCGAGCGGGCCATCAATCGCCAGCCGGTCGCGGAGGCCCGAAGGGTGGTCGCTGCGAAGCGCCTCGCCGTGCTCGGTCAGCGACCAGCCGGCGTCGCGCGCTTCAACGATGCCGGCATCGCGGAGGCGGCCGAGGAGGCTGACGAGCGCGGAGGCGTTGCACCGGGCGACGCTCGCGAGTGACGCGGTGGTGCGGGGTCTCTCCGCAAGGTGGTCGGCGAGGCGCAGCGTGGCGGCGACGCGGATGGCCATCGGGAGCGTGAGGTCGGCGCGAGCAGCAAGCGAGGTGGCGGAGTCTGGAGCGTCGGCGCGGGTCATTTCGGGAGTGTAGCGCCCTCGGGGGCCTTGGGTTGCCGCCCGCCGGGGCGGACATCCATGTGGACATCAAGGTCGGCACACCGTGGTGTCATTTTTGTAAAGAGCCACCTTTTCGAGCCAGTTCTTGCATCGACTGAGCATCTTTTCGGGGCGTCTCGGGGAGAAATCGAATGTTACGTTGGACATCCCCTTGGACACTGCGCAAAGCGTATTCCCATCCAGAATGGTGGTCCCGCGAGAGCGCAACCATGTAAACTCCGGCCAATCCGGGAGCTGGAGGCACACGCATGGGCAAGCTCGATGGCAAGGTGGCCGTCGTCACCGGGGCGGCGTCTGGCAATGGGCGGGGCATGGCCGTGCGGTTCGCCGAAGAAGGCGCCAACGTCGTCGTCGCCGATCTCGACCCCGCAGGGATGGAGGAGACAGCGAGGCTCGTCCGCCAGGCGGAGCGCGAGGCGCTCACCCAGCGCTGCGACGTGCGCAGCAAGGCGGACGTGGATGCGCTGATCGCGGCAACAGTGGCTCGCTTCGGGAAGGTCGACGTCGTCGTCGCGAACGCGGGCGTCGCCGAGTCGGACGTGGACTGCTTCACGATGACCGAGGCGCAGTGGGACCGGACGATCGACATCAACCTCAAGGGCGTGTTTTTCACGTTGCAGGCCGGCGCGAACCAGATGCGGGCGCAGGGTTCGCCGGGCCGGCTGATCGCGATTTCGAGCATCATGGGCGAGTGGGGCTCCGCTGGCTCGCCTGCCTATTGCGCCTCCAAGGGCGGCGTGAAGCAGATGGTGAAGTCGTTCGGCATCGCCTGCGGGCCCTATGGCATCACCTGCAACGCGATTGGCCCTGGGTTCATCCACACCCAGATGACGAAGCGGCTGAAGGAGCTGCCGGTCTTCGAGCAGTATCTTGCCGACCGGACGCCAGTGGGGTTCATCGGCGAACCGGAGGACGTCGCGGCGGTGGCGGCGTTCCTGGCGAGCGACGATGCTCGCTTCGTGAACGGGACGACGATCTTCCCGGATGGTGGGATTACGGCGGGGCTCTATTCGAACCAGATGCGCCTCGCGGGGCTGGTGGAGGAGGATTGAAGCGATGCAGACCAAGTTCTTCGAAGCTGACGCCTTTTCGGGAAGCAAGGGCGCCCACCTGGGTGACCTCGAATCCGACTACCGTTGGGAGAAGGGCGACGAGCTCTGGATCGACAATGGCGGCAAGCGGACGAAGATCCGCGTGACCTGGGTGAACGTGACGGTGAAGGACGGCGTGGTGAGCCGCGAGGTCTTGGGGCTGAAGTTGTAAGGAGTACCGAGGGCCGAGTACCGAGTTCCGAGGCGGTGGTCCCCTCGGGGCCTGAGTTGACTGCGTTGCAAGGGTGGCGCTGGCGGCGGCGTGACCGCGCCCGGATGGTCGCGGTACTGATGGGCTCGCGAGGGCCGAGTACCGCGTTCCGAGACGGTGGTCCCCTCGGGGGGTCCTGAGGTGACTGCGTGGCAAGGGCGTCGCTGGCGGCGGCGTGACCGCTCCCGGATGGTCGCGGTACTGATGGGCTCGCGAGGGCCGCGTACCGAGTTCCGAGCCGTTCGCGCCGCGAAAACGGCCCTGCTACGATCATCTTTACGTCCCCGCCGAAGCGGGGAGCCCAGAAGAAGGACCTCCCGTGGCAGATGGCATCCCGCGGCTCCCGGCCGACCTGGAGCGGATGAAGAAGGCGGTCGTCGAGCTCCTTGAGGCGGTGGGCGAAGACCCGGCGCGCGATGGCCTGCGCGACACGCCGCGCCGCATCGCTGAGATGTACGCCGAAGTCTTCGGCGGTCTGGCGGTCGACCCGGTGCAGTACCTCAAGGTGACGTTCGAGGTCGCCCACGACGAGATGGTGATCTTGCGGGACATCCCGTTTTATTCGATGTGCGAGCACCACTTTTTGCCGTTCCATGGCCACGCCCACGTTGGCTACATCCCGGACGGGCGGATCGTGGGGATCAGCAAGCTGGCGCGGGTGGTCGAGGGGTTCGCGCGCCGGCCCCAGGTCCAGGAGCAGCTCACGAGCCAGGTCGCGCAGGCGATTATGGACGGCCTCCAGCCCGACGGTGTGGCGGTGGTGATGGAGGCGGAACACCTCTGCATGACGATGCGGGGCGTCCAGAAGCCGGGCAGCCGGATGGTGACGAGCGCGATGCGGGGGCAATTCCGGGGGTCCGATGTGACGCGGGCGGAGTTTCTCTCGCTGGTGCATGGGCGCTAACCTCGCCCCTCCCGCTGTTCCTCGATACGCTCAGTCCTCATGCTCTACACGGAAGACCTTCGGAAGTCGTTCGGACCGGACGACGTGCTCACCGGCGTCACCTTCATTGTTGGCGATGGCGAGAAGTGCGGGCTCGTCGGCCCCAACGGCGGCGGGAAGTCGACCATCTTGCGCTGCATCGCGGGCGACTATCCCGCCGACGGCGGGGCCGCCGGCTCGCGGAGTGGCGCCCTCGGCTATCTCCGTCAGGAGGCGGGCCTCCAGGATGGCCTGACGCTCCTCGAAGAGCTCTGGCTGGCCTTCCCCGAGGCGCGCGCCACGGAACGCCGCCTCGAAGAGGTCGGCGCCGAGATCGAGTCCGGCGATGGCGACCTCGATGCGCTGATCGACGAACAATCGCGGCTCTTCGAGCAGTTCGAGGCGCTCGACGGTTACCGGATCGAGGCGCGCATCGGCCGCGTCCTCGATGGCCTCGGCTTCGACCTGCCCGCCGACAAGGAGAAGCGCTGTGGCGCGTTCAGCGGCGGCTGGCAGATGCGGATCGCGCTGGCGAAGGTCCTTGTCCGGCGGCCGGAGAATGTGTTGCTGGACGAGCCGACCAACCACCTCGACACCAAGACCCGCAATTGGCTCGCTAGCGAGCTGAAGGAGTATTCCGGCTCGGTGCTGATCGTGACCCACGACGGGGACTTCCTCGACCGCGTGGTCTCGCGGATCTTCGACCTGCGCGAAGGCGAGGTTGACCTCTATACGGGGACGTACAGCGAGTATCAGCAGCAGAAGGCGGCCCGCCTCCAGGCGCAGGACCGCGCGGCCGCACGTCAGGAACGGGAGTTCGACAAGCAGGAGCGGTTCATCGAGCGGTTCCGTGCGAAGGCTTCGAAGACAAGCGCCGTCCAGAGCCGCGAGAAGATGCTCGCGCGGGTCGACCGGATCGAGCGGACGAAGAAGGAGTCCGAGGTCGCCTTTTCCCTGAAGGCGCACGGCCGAACCGAGCGGGACGTCCTCCTGGTGCGTCAGGTGAGCCACGCCTACGACATCGAGCCGGTGCTGCTCGACGTCACGCTGCACATCGAACGGGGCCAGAAAGTGGTCCTCATCGGGCCGAACGGGAGCGGGAAGAGCACCCTGCTCAAGATCGCGGCCGGCCGGATCATCCCCACCGAGGGGCACATCGAGTGGGCGGAGCGCGCGCGGCCCGGTTACTACGACCAGCACCAAGATGAAGCGCTCGACGCCTCGCGGACGATCCTCGACGAGGTGCGCTCCGTCGCGGACGGCGAGCCGGAGGTGCGGCTGCGCAGCATCCTCGGCCAGTTCCTCTTCATCGGGGACGACGCGTTCAAGCCGGTGTCGGTGCTTTCCGGGGGCGAACGGAGCCGCGTGGCGCTGGCGAAGTTCCTGATCCAGCCGACGAACGTGCTCCTGCTCGACGAGCCGACGAACCACCTCGACCGGACGACGCGGCGAAAACTGATCGAGGCGCTGCAGAAGTACGAAGGCACGGTCCTCTGCGCGAGCCACGACCCCGCCATCGTCGACGGCGTCGCGACGCACGTCTACGAGGTGAAAGACACGGGCTGCCACGAGCTATTGGCGAAGCGGAAGGGCTAACGCCACCTCGCCACCGGGGTCGTTGCGAAACCGTCAAAATGGCGGGGCTCGCAACCGCGGCGCGGCTGCCTCAGAATTGGCCCGCTACGCCGCTTCGGCACCTAACCTGAGGAGAATCCTGATGACCGCGAACCATCCTCGCTACAACCTCCGCCCTGTCATCCTGTCGGGCCTCTACAAGAAGGCGTTGCGGGACGCCGGCTATGGCGAGCCCAAGGGCTGGCACTGCCCGAACGGGAGCGACGCGCACGTGCTGATGGAGAGCGGGCTCCGCTTTGTCTGCCGGACGAACGCGCAGAACCAGGTGGACATCGTCCCCATCGAAGGGGAGGCCTAACTCAGCCGAGCGCGCGGACCCTCGAAACGGAGCACAACCGACGGTGGCTTGGCGGGAAGCTGCTGGCGGCCCGCGCGCCATGCCCCGGACGCGGAGAGCCTGAGCCGCGCATTCCCGCCCCGTTCGCGACGAGAACATGGTCGCCCTGGCAATCAGCAGCTGTCGTGAGGCCGAAAGCGAGGAGTAGCGCAGGCAAGCGCGCATCTCGCTGCGACGGCACATTCACCGTTCGTCAATCGTCATTCGGCCGTAAAACGTGACCATACGATCCTAAGTTGACGCGATGTACTTTGGGACCTTGTGGGTCGCGTTGCCCGTCCATTCGATCCTACAAACGGAAGGTTTTCAGAGTCACGATTGAACTGGTTCCGTTAATGCGGGATTAGGAGGGCTGGCGTTGAGACACCTACGGTGGGTTCCATCTGTTCTCGCGGCTGCGACGATCTCCGTACTGGGAGGGACGTTTGCGGCCACGGCAAGAAGTTCGAGCGACGTCCCCCAGAATGCGTCTAGTTCCGTTGCCACATCTCTCACAGATAATTGTCCGCCAGTAACGTGCGTGCGTATAACAACATCCAAGTCATCGGCACGCACAACAGTTACCACGTCCAACCACGCCCCGCCCTTCTCGCGCTGATTTCGTCGATCGACAAGAACACCGCCTTGGCGATGGAGTACACCCATAGGCCGCTTGGCGACCAACTCGCTCAGCTCGGCATGCGTCAGCTAGAGCTCGACGTCTTCGCCGACCCGAACGGCGGGCTCTACGCGTCGCCGCTGGGCGACATCGTCGTGCCCGGCGGGAGCGGCGTCCGGCCGGAGATGAAAGCGCCGGGCCTGAAGGTGCTGCACGCGCAGGACATCGACTACGACTCCCGCTGCCGGACGTTCAAGGCCTGCCTTGGCGACATCCTGGCGTGGTCGAACGCCAATCCGACGCACGTGCCGCTCATGATCCAGATCGAAGCGAAGGACGACCCGCTTCAGCTCCCGCCGGGCGTGCAGCTGCCACGGGCGCCGATCACCCCGGTCAAGTTCACGGCCGACCAGCTCGACACCATCGACACGGAGATCCTCGCGGTCATCCCGCGGGCGAAAATCCTGACGCCCGACGACGTGCGCGGGACGCACGCGACCCTCGAGGAGGCCATCCTGACCGACGGCTGGCCAGCGCTGGACGCCGTGCGCGGGCGCATCTTCTTCACGCTCGACAACACCGACCAGAAGCGGACGGACTACATCGCCGGCCATGCGAGCTTGGCTGGACGCGTGCTCTTCACGAGTTCGGACCCCGGCACGCCGGAAGCGGCGTTCGTGAAGCTCAACGACCCCACTACGGACTACGAGAAGATCCAGCGCCTGGTGGGCCGCGGCTACATCGTGCGGACGCGGGCCGACGACAACACGGTCGAGGCCCGCACCGTCAACACCCAACGGCGGACGCTCGCGCTCGGAAGCGGCGCCCAATTCGTGAGCACCGACTATCCGGAAGCCGACCCGTTCAGCGGCAAGTACCGGGTTT
>JBJXFX010000077.1:0-4571 GCA_046152925.1 Dehalococcoidia bacterium | reverse complement strand
TGCCTCATGCCTCATGCCTCATGCCTCATGCCTCATGCCTCATGCCTCATGCCTCATGCCTCATGCCTCATCCCCCACCCCTTCTCGACTCCCCCTCAGCGGCCGATCTTCACAGTAGAGCCAGCTTTCTGCCGCTTCGCCGGCCGCCCAAGCGCGTACAATCCTTCGCGAGGAGGTTGCGCCTGTGTGGTTCTTCCGGCGACGGCGACGCTCAGCTGCTCCTAGCCAGGAGGTGCCCCCAGTGACGACCCCCGAAGCACCCGCGGCGGCCCCGGCCGCCTTTGCGCCGCCGGTGATGCCCGTCGCCGTGGCTACGCCTGAACCGCCGGCCGAGGCGTTTCCCCGGCTGGGCGCTGGCCTCATGCCCGGCCCCAAGCTCAAGACGCAGCTCACGGGTTCGGACGCGCGGACCGACCGGCTTGTGAAGGACGTCCGCCAGGACCTCGACCGCCTTCGACGCAAGCTCGACGCCTTCGAAGCCGTCCCCGCCGACCTGACCGAAGTCGACCTCGACGCCGTGGCTGGCCACCCGGACGAGGCGGCGGCGCTCCCGCCGGCGCTGCTCGTCCGCGGGCTCGTCCGGGCGCATTCGCACAACGAACGGCTCGCGACCGAGAACGACGCGCACGTCACCCGCATCGCCGAACTTGAGGAAGAGGTCCACGACCTGCGCGAGGAGAAGTCCTACATGCGCGGCCGGTTGGAGACGATGGAGCAAGTGGTCGCCGCGCTCCACGCCAACATCCAGGACCTGCGCCTCGCACGCGATGCCGCCGTCTCGCACGCGGTCGTGGAGCCCGGCCCAGCCCCGCGGGTGCTGCGGCCCGCCCCGGCCGATCTGCTCGCCGAAGCCGCCGAGGCATGACCGTGCATCGCCCCCTGCCCCTGCGCGCGCGGACCATCGGCCGGAGGGAGGTCGCGCGAGAAGCGGCCGCGATCCGGGACCTGGCAGAACGCCGCTACACCGAAGTCGACCTGCTCGTCGTCGCGATGCGCGACCACATCGCCGACCTCCAGATCGAGCGCGACCGGCTGCTGAGCGAAGTCGCCCGCCTCCGCGACGAGTCCCGCCGCGAACGTGCCGCCTGGCTCACGCGCGGGTCGAAGCCGAACCGCTAGTCGGTCACTCTCATCAGCACCGCGACCGGTAGGAAGCGTCCGTCGCGGCAATACCGAGACCGCCCGAGAGTAATCGCTGCCCGACGACGGCGTATCCCGGCGACCGGAGGGAACAACGGGTTCCTAAATCAGCCCCTGGAAGGTGGCGTCGTCGTCGAAGGGGCCGACCGCGGCCATCGCCGCGCGTTCCGGCCGCAGCAGCAGGTTGCCGACGCGGAGCACGTCGTCCATCGTCACTGACTCGATCTCGGCGACGGCTTCGTCGACAGTGCGGATCTGGCCGAGGAGCAGCTCCTGTGAGCCGATCCAGCCCGCGACGGAGCGCGTGTCCTCCATCCGCAGCTGGATGCGGCCGGCGGCCATGTGCTTGCCCTTGTGGAGTTCCCGATCGGGGAGATGGCGCAGGAGGGAATGGATCTGTTCGAGGATCAGCTCCATCGTGACGCGGGCGTTTTCGGGGTCGCAGCCGGCGTAAATCGTGAGCGAACCGGCGTCGCGGAACTCGCTGGGATAGCTGTGGACGTCGTAGACGAGCGCGCGTTCCTCGCGCAGTTCCAGGAAGAGGCGGCTCGACATGCCTTCGCCCAGGATCGTGCTCAGGAGGTCGACGGCGTGGCGGTCCGGGTGGTCCAGCGCGACCGTCGGGAAGGCGAGGCAGAGGTGCGCCTGCTCGGTCGCCTTGTTCGTGACCGCGACCCGGCCGGCGCCGTTGCGGACCTCCAGCGGGAACCACGGGCCTGGGACGATGGCGGGCATGGGGCCGAGCCACTGGCCCGCCGCTTCGACCACGGCGCGGTGCTGCACGTTACCGGCGACCGCGAGGACCATGTTGCTGGGCACGTATTGCGCCTTCAGGTAGCGGTTGATCGCGTCCAGCGGCAGGGACTTCACCGTCTCCGGTGTGCCACCGACGTTGCGCCCGAGCGGCTGATGGGGCCAGAGGGTCTCATCGATGAGGATGCCGGCCATTTCGGCGGGGCTGTCTTCGACGCCCGCGAGCTCCTCGAGGATGACGTGGCGTTCCTTCTCGAGCTCGACTGAGTCCATGATCGGCTCGCGCATCATGTCGGCGAGGATGTCGATGGTCTCGATCGCCGCGCTCGACGGCACCTTCGCGTAGTAGACGGTGACTTCGCGGTCGGTGGCGGCGTTGTGGCTCCCGCCGACGGACTCGATCGCCTCGGAGATCTCGCGCGCAGTGGGCCGGCGGGAAGCGCCCTTAAAGAGCATGTGTTCGAGGAAGTGCGAGAGGCCGGCC
This sequence comes from Dehalococcoidia bacterium, assembly GCA_046152925.1. Classification (GTDB taxonomy): domain Bacteria; phylum Chloroflexota; class Dehalococcoidia; order Tepidiformales; family Tepidiformaceae; genus CAMAUF01. The sequence goes on along the minus strand of JBJXFX010000077.1, from coordinate 2,194 downwards.
TCGCTATCGGGCTCATAACGGCTGCCCGCCCCGACGTAAATGCTGACGGTCGCCGAACGCGTGTGCGGCAGTTCGGCGGAGACGATGCGGAGGCCATTGGGGAGGGTGGTGCGGTAGTACATAGGGAGGGGGCTCAGCGGCCCATCCTGGATTGTACGGGGGCCTCGGCTTAGGCGTGCCAGCGCGGGTGGGTGAGCCGAGGTAGCGGATCATTCTCCTCCGGTCAGGGCCACCGTGAAGCAGCGCTTGCGGCGCATCAGCGAAGAAACCGAGCGGTGGGCGCTCTGCGGGAGCCGCTGTGCTACGATCCTCACATGCGCACGTACACGCTCTACGGCCGGGTGACGCCGGACGGCCTGGACGTCACGCTGCCCGTCGGCATCCCATGCGGCGAAGCCACGGTCATGCTCGTCCTGCCAGACCCCGAAAAGCCGGAGGAGACCGCCAGCGACTACCCCCGCGGAGATCTGCGGCATGCGCTCGCCTTGCTGGACCGTTGGGAGCGGGAAGGCCGCACCGGATCGGGCCGGTCGAAGGAAGAGGTGGACGCAGAGCTGGCGTCCATGCGCGACGACTGGGATGGCTAGCGCTTCGACCGCCTACGTTGATAGCTGCATCCACATTTCCGCGGTTGACCGCCGAGACGTGTGGCAGGTCGCCGCTCGGAGCGCCCTGGCGGGGATTAAGGATGCAGGGATCCTTGGTGCCGTGTCCGCGCTCGTCGTGATGGAGTGCCTGGTCATGCCCTTCCGAGATGGCCACCTTGAGCGGGTTCGCGCCTTCGACACGTGGTTCGAGGGCTTCCAGGTGCTCCCGCTGGACCGGCAGGTACTCCGGTTGGCGGCTGAGCTACGCGCCTCCACTCCGGCCGTCAAGACTCCGGACGCTATCCACGTGGCCTGCGCCATCCACCACGGATGCGACGAGTTCTGGACGAACGACGATCGGGGACTCGTGGCGGCCGCAAACGGACGTATCGCGATTCGCACGCTCTCCCGCTGATGAGCGGACGGAGGCGCGGATCCCATCGACCGGACGGCCGTCTCCGGCGTTCGAATGCCGAGGACCTCCGTTCACACCCCAACCACACCCAGCTCCACCAGGCGCGCGACCCGAACTGCGTCGATCCCGAACTCGGCGAGGATGTCGAGCGAGTGCTCCCCGGGCATGGGCGCCGGATACGCGAAACCGCCGGGCGTGCGAGAGAAGCGCCCGTAGCCCCGGACCGTGGTGATTGGGCCGAAGAGCGGGTACTCCGACTCCTGCAGGTGGGCGTTCTCGCGGAGCCAGGGGTCGGCGAACACCTCGGCCGGGGTCAGCGAGGGCGCAGCCGGGACGTCGCGGCTGCGGAGGCGGTCCACCGCCTCGTCACGGGTCATCCCGGCGAAGATCTCGGCCAACGCCGTCGCCAGTGCGCCGTCGTTCGGCTCGGAGCGCGCTTTCTCCGCGATCGTCCGCGCCGCCAGATCGGGCCTCCCGAGCGCGATGCAGGTCTGGTGGAAGTGCTGGGGCGTCGTGCAGGCGAGGCAGAGCCAGCCGTCGGCGCAACGGTAGAACCGCCGCACGGCGCTCTCGCCGATGAAGTCGCGGCCACCGACCGGAGACGGCGTCCGGCCTTCGTACCAGGTCACCTCACCCCACTGGAAGAGGACGCTCTGGTTCGCGAGGCAGGTGGTCACCTCTTGGCCGCGGCCCGTCTTCTCCCGCGCATGGATCGCGGCCTGAATGCCGAAGGCCGCGACCATCGCCGTCGCCGTATCGTTCACCGCGATCTGGTGGAAGACCGGCTCATCGGCGCCACCCTGTGCCCACATCATCCCGCTCCGGGCCTGCATCAGCGGGTCGAAGCCGGGGTCTTTCGCGAGTTCGCCCTTCGGCCCATAGCCCGTGACTGAGCACGTGATGATCCGGGGGTTGATCGCCGCGAGCGTGGCGTAATCGACGCGGAGCCGTTCACGGACGCCGAGGCGGTAGTTGTCGAGGACGACATCGGCTTGGCGTACGAGCTCTTCGAAGACCGCCCGGCCTTCCGGGTGCTTCAGGTCCAGCGCCAGGCTGCGCTTGCCCAGGTTATGTCCGATGAAGTTGAGGCCGTAGGGACGGAATGGGTCACCGTCGAGCGGCTCGACCTTGATCACCTCGGCGCCGAAGTTGGCCAGCACGGTCGGGGCGAAGGTGCCCGCGATGAAGGCGC
>JBJXFX010000072.1:0-47304 GCA_046152925.1 Dehalococcoidia bacterium | reverse complement strand
CGCCAACGTCAACCAGCCCGGCGTCAACGGAAACTCCCGCCTCGCCAACGACGACTGCAGCGGCCCAGAACACGGCGAGCCCTCCCCCGGCTGCGGCGACCACGGCGCCCTCAACGCCGGCTCCGCTGCCGCCAACCGCCACGCCGCCTCCTCCAACCCCCGTACCGCCAACGCCGTCGCCCGTCCCGCCCACACCAACCCCTGCTCGCCCAGCGACCTCGTTCACCGTCACGCAATTCTGCAGCCCCACGGCCTGTGTGGCCGCGGGCGGTGTGATCAACGCGGCCCGCGGCGGCTGCGAACCCGTCCAACTCACCGCATACGCCCCCTACGCCAACCTCCCCGTCCCCTTGGACCTGACCGCCACCTGGAGCGGTCCCGCCCAAGGCGTCTTCAGCTACACCGAGTCGGCCGCCAGCGGGACGGCGTTCAGCAACCTCAACGCCCCGTTGCCGCCCGGCGTCTACACGCTCACCTGGTCCGGGGCCGGTGTCGGGCGCCTCGGTTCGGGCACCGTCACCCTCAGCTGCTCGTGACCGCAACGCCCGCTCCGACACTCCGGCACTCCAAAACTCCGTTGCTCACCCGACCACCCTGGCTCATGCGTAAGATGTGCCCTCATGCCCTACGACTACCTCCTCTACGATGTCTCTGAGCGCATCGCGACCATTACCCTCAATCGGCCCGAGAAGCTGAACGCCCTCTCCGTCCCGCTGCAGCTTGAGCTGGTCGCGGCGCTGCGCGCCGCCGAGGCCGACGCGGGCGTCCGCGTCGTCGTCCTCAAAGGGGAAGGGCGCGCCTTTTGCGCCGGCTACGACCTCTCCGGGGGACTTGATGGCCCGCGCGCCCGAGGCCCCATGTCCGCCGTCGACGACGCCGCCAACCTGAACGACACGCTCTCCCGCCTGCTCACCATCTGGGACCTGAAGAAGCCCGTCATCGCCCAGGTGCACGGCTTCTGCCTCGCGGGCGGCACGCAGTTGGCCCTGGTCTGCGACCTGACGATCGCGGCCGACGACGCCACCTTTGGCATCCCCCAGCTCCCGGTGGGCATTGGCTTCGTCCTCCCGTTCTGGACGTGGCTGATTGGCCCAAAACGCGCCCGCGAAGTCTTCTACCGGATCGGCTCAAGGATCTCGGCCAAGCAGGCATACGATTGGGGCATGCTCACGGACATCGTCCCGGCCCGCGACCTCGCAACCGCCGTCCGCGAGCGCGCCCTCGCGATTGCCGAGACCCCCGTCGAAATCCTCCTCCTCGCCAAGCGTGGCATCAACGAGACGCAGGAAGTCCAGGGCTTCCGCGAGTCCCTCCGCTACGGCGTCGACCTCGACGCCCTCAGCCACCAGTCCCGCGCCGTGCGCGCGACCAACCAGCTCATCAAAGAAGAAGGCCTCCGCGCCGCGCTCGCCCGTTGGCGGGACGTCGTCGATGCCCCCGAAAGCGGCGGCCCGTCGCCCGCGTAGCGACAGCCTTCGAGCCGACACCACACGCACCTGAGGAGCGCACCATGCCCTATGAAATCGGACTTCGACGTCTACTTGCCCCCGTGCGGACTCGCCTTTGGCAACTCGTCCCCCTCGCCCTGCTCTTCGCAGCGGCCCTGGTCGTGCCAGCCTGCGGTGGGAGCGACGACGACGCCTCGAGTCCGTCCACGGATGGACCGGAGGACGCAGGCGGCTCCCCGGACCCAGCAGACCCCACCGGCACGGTAGATCCGGCCGACCCTGCCGCGGTCCGCTACCTCGCCATCGGCGATTCGCTTTCCCAGGGCGTGGGCGCCGACGACATCGAGACCGGGGCCTTCCCGGCTCGCCTGGCCGAGCGCTGGCGCGCCGCTGGGTGCACGGTCGAGCTCAACAACGCCGGGATTTCTGGCTACACGGCTTCGCAGATGATCGAAGAGCAGGTCCCGAAGATTCGGGAGTTCAAGCCGACGGTCATCACCTTCCAGTCGGGCGCGAACGACATCGCGAACGGCATTTCGAAGAAGCAGTACCGGGACGACGTCGGGACCGTGCTCGACGCCGCCCTCAAGAGCGGCGCCCGCGTCTACGTGCTCCTCCAGAACGAGTGGTTCCGCGCCCCCGCGGGCCCTGACTACGGCGGGACGCGCGAACTGCGCGACGCCTACGACGAGATCATGATCGACGTCGTGAAAGCCAAGAAAGACGTCACGATCGTCGACCTGCGGCCGCTCTATGAGCAGCAGGCGGACCGCAACGAGTGGATCGACGACGGCATCCATCCGACGGCCAAGGCCTACGACGCCTGGTCTGAGCGTCTCGTGGACCTGATCCCCCGGCCCTGCGACAACTAGGCGGAAGCCGGGCGGACCGGATTCGGCGGGCCGCTCGCGCACCCGCCCGGCTTCCGCCATGATCTCCGCATGACGTACGCCCTCGGAGTCGACGCCAACCTCGGACTCACCTTCGCCGAGTCCAATACTCTCGTCCGCGAAGCGGCCCAGCTCGGCTACCGCGCCGCTTGGACGCCGAGCGGCCCCGCCACCCGCGACGGTTTCCAGGTCTGCGCCCAGTGGTCGACGGCCACCCAGGACCTGGTCGAGGGCGGCCTGCCGACGGGCATCGCCGTCATCCCCGCGCCGGCCTGGACCGTCTCTTCGCTCGCCCAGCAGGCCGGTACGCTTCACGAGCTCACCGGCGGGCGCTTCGTCATCGGCCTCGGCACGGGCGGGGCGTACAGCCAACTCTTCCGCCGCGCCCACGGCCTCCCCGAATGGCCGGTCGTCGGCATGATGCGCGACTACCTCGTCACGCTCCGGGGGCTACTCGCTGGCCAGGTCGTCGACTACGACGGCCCCGCCCTTCACCTCCACGGCCTCCAGGCGACGGCGAAGCCGCTCCCCGCGCCCATCTACCTCGCCGCCCTCGGCCCCCAGATGCTCAAGCTCGCCGGCGAGCTCGCGGACGGCGTCAGCCTCAACTGGACGGCGCCCGCCTGGCGCCCCTGGTGCCGCGAACAGGTCGCCGCCGGCGCCGCCAAGGCCGGCCGCGACCCCGCCGACGTCGCCATCACCGAGTACATCCGCGTCTGCATCGACGACGACGAAGAGGCGGCCCGCAGCGCATTCGTCCGCGCCTTCATGGGGTACGCGCTCGCGCGCCCCGGCGCCCCCAAGGAGAGCGGTTATCGCGGCCACTTCACGCGCATGGGCTACGACGCCGTCCTCAGCCGGATCGAAGCGCGCCTCGCCGAAGGCGCCGCCGAAGCGGAGCTGATCGACCTCTTCCCGCCGGAACTGCTCCGCGAGATGGGCTACTACGGCCCGGCCTCTGGCGCGCCGGCCGCCCTCGCGCGCCTCTCCCAAGGCCTCGACCTCGCGATCGTGCGGATCGTGGGGGTGCGTCCGGGGATCGACGCCGCGCGGGCCGTGGTGGAGGCGTGCGCCGTCCACGCCCACGGCGGCTTCAGCGAGTGGGCGTCACCTGCGGACGAAAAGGCCTACCGGGGGCTTTGAACCGCGGCGAGAGTTGCTATGATCGGCAGAATGGGAATCATCACCATCGACGACGACCTTGCCCGGCGAGCTGCAGCCGAAGCGCGGCGACGCCGCATTACGGTCTCCGCGCTCATCGAGGCGGCGCTTGCGGAAGAGCTCGCCCAGGAGGCGCCCGAGCCTCCAGGTGTCCCGCGATTTGAACTCCCGGCCTGTCCCGTCCCGCCGGACCGCTGGGGGCTGCAGGTCGGCCTCGAGTGGGACGCACTGCCGTACCTCGACGAGGGGCATGGCACACCGCGGTGGTGATCCCCGATGTAAACGTCGCCATCGCCGCATTCCGTCCCGATCATCCGCACCACGGTCCGATGCGACGCTGGCTAACGACTGCCGCCTCCTCGGGCAACATGCCGCTCGGCGTGGTCGATTTCGTCCTAAGCGCCATGATCCGGATCACGACCAACCCAGCGTTCATGGCCTCACCTGCCACCGTCACGGACGCCCTCAAGTTCGCCGACACACTTCGAGGGTCACCGGCGGCCGTGTCCGTTAGCCCCGGAGACCGCCACTGGAGCATCTTTCATACCCTTTGCATCGAAACCGGGGCCACCGGTAACCGCGTCCCCCACGCGTACCTTGCGTCGATCGCCATTGAAGCTGGCGCTGGTTTTGCCACCGCGGGCCTTGGTTTCCGACGTTTCCCCGGCCTTCGGCTGGTGAGTCCGCTGACTGCATGACCCGAGCAACTGTCACCGGTCCCTTCCGCGTCCATCCCCACAACCCCAATATCGACCCGATGGACGCCCGACACGCGCCGCCAGGGACGTAGGACGAGGACATGGCACCATGCTCCCATGAAACTCGGACTCCACCTCTCCTCGTTTACGTACGGCGTCCCCGTCGAGCAGCTCGGCGCCAAGATCGGCGAAATCGCCGCCGCCGCTGACCAGGCCGGCTTCGACCGCCTCTCCGTCATGGACCACTACTTCCAAATCCCGCCCGTCGGGCCCGCCGAGAACGAGATGTTCGAGGCGTACAACGTCCTCGGGTTCATCGCCGCGAAGACGTCGCGCGTCAAGCTCGGCGTCTTGGCCACGGGCGTCACCTATCGCAACCCCGGCTTCCTCGCCAAGCAGGTGACCGGCCTCGATGTCCTTTCGGGCGGTCGGGCTTGGCTCGGGATCGGCGCCGCCTGGTTCGAACGCGAACACCAGGGCCTCGGCTTCCCCTTCCCGCCCATCAAGACGCGCTTCGAGATGCTGGAAGAGGCCATCCAGGTCTGCGAGCAGATGTGGAGCGACAACAACGGCCCGTTCAACGGCAAGCACTTCCAACTCGCTGAAACGCTCTGCTCGCCCAGGCCCGTCCAGAAGCCGCGCCCGCCCATCCTGATCGGCGGCAGCGGCGAGAAGAAGACGCTGCGGCTCGTCGCCCGCTACGCCGACGCCTGCAACGTCCGCGGCATGGACCCGGAGAGCACCGAGCGGCTTCTCGGCATCCTCGCCGAGCATTGCGAACGGGAAGGGCGCGACCCGGCGACCATCGAGAAGACGATCGTCACCCGCTTCGACCCCGGTTCCAAGGGCGAACGCGCCGAGGCGGAGGTCGAGCGGCTCGCCCGCTTCGCCGAAATCGGCGCCCAAGCGGCGCTCGGCTCGCTCGTCAACGTCCAGGACCAGGGCGCGATGGAGGCGATGGCGAAGACCGTCATCCCCGGGCTCGCGAAGCTGTAAAGCCGCCCAGCTACGCGTCGAAGGGAGCGCCGGTGACCTGACGGACGCCAAGGGCCATCGTCGGGTAGGCCTGCATGTTCCAAGCCACGATCCCGATGGGCAGGCGCGCCTTCATCGCAACCACGAGGGGCATCAGGCAGTCGCCTGCGTTCGGGCCGACCAGGCAGGCGCCCACGATTTCGTCGCCGAGCGAGCCGGCCAGCCCAAGCTTGCTCTGCCAACCTTTGGCGGTCACGACGCGGAAGAAGCCTTCCATCTGGCCCATCGTCACCGCCCGGTCGATGTCGCGCAGGGGCACCGTCCAGACGCGGACGCCCTTGCGCGCCGCTCGGGCCTGGGCCTCGGTCAACCCCACCGAGGCGACCTCCGGGTCGGTGTAGGTCACCCGCGGGACGACGCGGTCGTTCCACTTCTGGAAGCGCTTTGCGAGGAATCCGGGCTTGTTGATCAGGTTGGCGACGAGCCGCGCGTGCGCCTCGGCCACGTGCGTGAACTGGTACCCGCCCGCGACGTCGCCCACCGCGAAGATGTGCCTGACGTTCGTCCGGAGCTGCTCATCGACCACGACGCCGCGCTCGTTGGCGACCACACCGGCTTTGGCAAGGTCCAGCGAGCCGATCTCCGGCTTCCGCCCGGCCGCCACGAGCAGGCGCTCGCAGGTCACCCGTCCGGTGCGGCCGTCCTGCTCGAAGGTCACGGTCCGGCCGCCATCGCCGCCTTCGACGCCTGTCACCTTCACACCCGTCCGCACGTCCACACCCTCGCGGCGCAGGACGGCGGCGACGACCTCGGCGGCCTCAGGGTCGTCGCGCTCGAGGATGCGCTCAGCGCTCTGGAGGAGCGTGACCTTCACGCCGAACCGCGCCATGACCTGCGCGAACTCGACCCCGATCGGCCCGCCGCCGATGACACAGAGGGACTCCGGGAGCGTCTCCCAGGCGACGAGCTGGACATTCGTATCGAAGCCGGCCTCGCGCAGGCCGGGGATCGGCGGGACGGCGGGCTCGCCGCCGGTCGCGATCACGATGTTTGCCGCCGTCATCCGGCGTCCGCCGACATCGAGCGTGTGCGCATCGAGGAAGCGGGCCTCGCCGGTGACCAATTCGACCCCGTGGCTGGCGATGGCCTCGGGCGTCTCGACCTTGCCGGCCTGTTCCTGGGCGGCGAGGACGTGGCGGCGGACCGCGGCGTAGTCGAGGCGGAGGTCGTTCGCGACGACGCCGAGGTGGGCGCCGTGCTTCGCGTGGTGATAGACCTTGGCGGCGTGGATCAGCGACTTCGTCGGCACGCAGCCGGTGAAGAGGCAGTCGCCGCCGGGCTTGAACCGCTCGACCATCGCGACGCGCTTACCGGCCTTTGCGGTCAGCCGGGTGACCGTGAGGCCACCCGTCCCCGCGCCAATCGCCACAACATCGTAGTCCGCCATACTTCGCCCCTCCATCACCTCACCATACGTGACGGGCGGGCGTGCTGATTACGGCTTGGCGACTAGGAGGTCGCGACCGGGGCCCCCTGTTCGCGCAGCTTGCTGATGGGCGTCTGGTTCGAAGGCGCCCAGAACGGCTTCGTATCGATCTCTTCGAGCTCGATCTCGCCGCTCAGCACCTTGCGCTTCCACGCCTGATGCGCCGGCTCCATCGCGTGGAACTCCGGCATCACCTCGCGCGCGAACAGCTCGAGGCTCTCGCAGATGTGTTCGTGGGTGTTCTTGCCTGCCTGGTTGAGGAGGATGATCTGGTCGACGCCGGAGTCCACGAACTGGTGGATCCGCTCGCGGATCGTCTTTGGCGAGCCAACAAGGCCCGTGTTCCGGTTGACGGCTTCCTGGCCCTTGGGGGTCTCTCTCCACGCCTGGTACTCATCCCAGAGGCTCACGGTATACGGGACGACGGTGCCCTTCGTGTTGTAGTACATGAGCGAGAACTGGAAGAAGGTCCAGCCCTCAGCGCGCTTCTGGGCCTCCTCGTCGGTCTCCGCGCACATGAACGAACTGACGACGGCGACCGCTGGGTTCGTTTGGTAGTCGGCCAGCTTTTCGAGGTGCTTGGTGTAGGCGTTGTAGTAGGCGTTGACCCATGCCCTGGCGGCTGCCGGGCTCACGAACTGAAAGCCGAGGGCGCCGATACCGCGCCGGCCCGCCATCTCGATCGTCTCCAACTGCGAACACGCGACCCAGAGCGGCGGATGCGGCTTCTGGAACGACTTTGGGAGGACGTTGCGCAGCGGAAAATCGAAGTATTCGCCGTGATATTCGACGCCCTTGTCGTCGAACATCGGCAGGATCGCCTTGATCGCGTCTTCCCAGACGGCGCGCTTGTCGCGGAAGCGGCGGTCGAAGGGGTGAAGCTCAGTGACGCTTGACCCCTCGCCGATGCCGAACTCGACGCGGCCATCGCTCACGAGGTCGAGCATCGAGACCCGTTCGGCGACGCGCGCGGGGTGGTTGGTCGGCAGCTGGATGATCCCGTGGCCGAGACGGATGTTCTTCGTCCGCTGGCTCGCGGCCGCAAGGAAGACCTCCGGCGCCGAGGAATGGGAGTACTCCTCAAGGAAGTGGTGCTCGACCTCCCAGGCGTAGTCGAACCCGAGCTTGTCGGCGAGCTCGACCTGGGAGAGCGCGTTCTTGATCAACCGATGCTCATCGCCGGGCTCCCACGGCCTGGGGAGCTGGAGCTCGTAGAAGATCCCGAATTTCATCTCGATTGGCCTTTCGCGGGCGTCTGCGGAAGCTATTCTAGCGGTGCTGGCGCTTCGGGCTCGGCTAAGATGGAAGGATGGGGCAGGAGTTCGGCAACTGGATGCGGACGGCCCGGCGCGACGTCCGAGTCGCTCGGCTGACCCTCAAGGAGGGCGAGTTCGACTCAGCCGTCTTTCATGCCCACCAGACGGCGGAGGAAGCCCTGAATGCGCTCTGGGCGGCGCAGACCGGCGAGCTGCCACCCAGAACGCATAACTTGCCCGATCTCGCCACAGGACTGAATGCCTCGGCCGCGATGGTGGAGGGCTGTCGGCGCCTGAATCCTCACTACGCGGCGAGCCGGTATCCGGACGCCGCGAACGGCGACCCGGCAGGCAACTACAGTTTCCAGATAGCGAGCGACTTCGTTTCGTTCGCAGAAGAGGTGCTGGAATGGTGCTCAAGCCAGCTTCCCTCATAAGGGCGGAAGCCGTGGCCGAACAGCAGTCTGCTCTCGAAGCGGCCTCCCGGCTGGCTGAGTGCGTACATCGCGAGTTGAGCGCGACAGCGGTCTATCTCTTCGGGTCGCGGGCACGCACCGATTGGCACCGGGGCAGCGACCTGGATCTCATCGTGGTGAGCGACCGGTTCGCGGGCCTCAAGCCCTGGGAGAGCTGGCTGCTCATCGAGCCCTTCTGGGATGGGCCGGTCGACCTCCAGCCATGCGGCCTCACGCCGGCGCAGTTCGAGCAGGCGAAGGGCAAGGGCGGGCTTGTGGATATGGCCATCGCGGATGGGATGATCAGCTTGCTGGCAAAGGCTGAAACACCTGGCACCGCCGCGCCAGCCGCGCGAACGAAGCACCCGGCGTGAGACGGACAGCCCGAATGCCCTGCCCACGCGGCCGCGCTCAGGTTAGAGAGCCGAGACGGGCACGACCAGCACCGGGCGGCGCACGGTGTGGAGCACGCGCTCCGTCACGCTGCCGAGCGCGATGCGCGTCGCGAAGCCTTTGCCATGCGAAGTCACGACGACGATCGCTGCATCGACCGCCTTCGATACCGCGTCGATCGCGTCGACCGGGGCCGACATCTCGCAGTAGATCGACTCGCCGGGCTGCGCCGCCTTCGCGAGATACTCTTCGGCGGCCTCTTTGAGCGTGGTCGAGAGGTCGACCGGGTAGGTGACAAGCTCGATGCCGGCGGGGGGCGGGATGCTGTAGGCCCGGACGAGACAGACCTTTGCGGTGAAGGCGCCAGCAAGGGTGCGGCCAAGCGCGAGGCCCTTCTCCGAGGCTGGCGACCCATCGACGGCGACCACGAATGGTTTGCCGGAGAACGGGTCGGCGCCGCCGAGCGGGATGGCGAGGACGGGGACCTTTGCCCCACGCACGATCTTGTCGGCGACGCTGCCGATCAGGCTGGCCCGGAGGCCGGAGCGGCCGTGCGTCGCGAGGACGATGATCGCCGCATCTTTCGCGAAATCGATGACCTCCTTCGCAGCGTTGCCATCCAGCACCGTGTTGGACACGGAAGCCTCGGGGAGCCCGTTGGCCGCCGCCAAGCGCGCGACGTACGCCTGGAAGATCTCGGAAGCGCGCGAACGGTCGGCCGCGGTGGTCAACTGCTCACCATCGAGCACGTGGACGAAGCGGACGGCCACGCCAGCTGCCTTCGCCAGTGTTGCCGCCGGGGCGACCGCCTCTTCGGCGTTCTTCGAACCATCCAGCGGGACCACGATCGGGCCAGAGATGATTGCCATAGGTGGAGAGCCTCCTCAATCCGCTCATCGTCGCGACTTCGCGGGCGGGCGGCAAGGGCCGCGCGGCCCCCACGGCTACGCCGATCGTCGGCCCGCGCCGCCGATGTCTATGCGACCATAGCCGGAAGCTCAAACCGGAGGCCGGTGCCACGGACGACCTCTCTTCGACCGAAATCTTGGCACGCGGGGCCGTGGCCCTCGCCGTCGGGCTCCTCGCGGGGCTCGAACGCGAACGGCGCAAAGGCGAGGGGGATGATCGCCAGGCCGCGGGCATCCGGACGTTCGCCGCTGCCTCGCTCGCCGGCTTTGCGGGCGCGGTGGCTGGGACCGCTATCTTTGCCGTCGCGGTCGCCGGCGTCGCCGCACTGGCGGTTGTGTCGTACCTGCGCGCTTCCAGCCGCGACCCCGGCCTCACCACCGAAGTGGCGATGGTCGCGATTGCGGTCCTCGGTGGCCTCACTGTGCATCAGCCCACCGTCTCGGCCGCGGCCGGCGTGATCCTCACGACGTTGCTCGCGTTCCGTGAGCCGTTGCACCTCTTTTCGACGCGGCTCGTCTCCGATACCGAACTGCGCGACGCGTTGGTGCTTGCGGGCGCGGCCATCGTGGTCCTGCCGCTCCTCCCGGACAAAGGCTACGGCCCGGCCGAGGCGCTCAACCCGTTCGCGATTTGGCGCTTGGTCGTGATCGTGATGGTCATCTCGGGGCTGGGGTACGTGGCGACGCGAGCGGTCGGGCCACGATTCGGGTTCCCCGCGGCCGGACTGGCCGGCGGCTTCGTCAGCAGCTCCGCGACGATCGGTTCCATGGGTGCGCTCGCCCGGCGCGCCCCGGAAGCGCGGCGCGCAGCTGTCGCGGGGGCCGTGCTCTCTACCGTTGCGACCTATCTCCAGATGGCCGGGCTCCTGGCCGTGACGAGCAGTGCGGTGCTGCGCGAGCTCGCCCTGCCGTTAGCGGCGGGCGGGGCCGCGGCGCTCATCGCGGGCGCTATCGCCGGAGCCCGCGTAAGCAGCGTCCGTGCCGAAGAAGCGGCCGGCCGGCGCCCTTTCGAGATCAAGGACGCGCTCGTCTTCGCCGCCTTGGTGACAGGCGTGAGCCTCGCCTCGGGCTGGATCCACGATGTCGCGGGGCCAGGCGCGCTCACCCTTTCCGCGGCGGTCGCGGGCCTGGCCGATACCCACGCGGCCGCGGCCGCCGTGGCGGCCTTGGTCGCGAGCGGCGAGGTGCCCGCCGGGGAAGCATTACTCCCGATCGTCGCCGGCCTCACGAGCAACACGGCAAGCAAGGCGGTGATCGCCTACGTGACGGGCGGCCCGCGCTTCGCGGTGGTGGTCTGGCTCGGCCTTGGGGCAGTTTTGGGGGCCACCTGGGCGGGCCTCGTGGTCAGCCGCACGCTCTAACGCAGTTCGCCGCGCAGCTCGAGGAGCGCCTCGACGCAGATCTCGCTGTGCAGCAGGCGACCGGCGGGCGTCAGCCGGAGCCGCATGCCCTTCCGCTCGAGGAGGCCGGCGGCCTCGGCTCGGCCGAGCGCCGTGGGGACGACCGCATCGAGCGGCCGACCGAAGCGCGCTTCAAAGGCTGCTGCTTCGAAACCCTCAACCAGCCGGAGCCGCGTCTCCAGCCAATCGAACATTGCCGTCGCGCCATCGGCGGGCGGGAAGCTGCCCCATGGCGCTGCTGCCCCGGAGGCCGCGCGGGCGACGTAAGCAGCCGGGTGGGCCTCGTTTTCGTAGCGGCGGCCCGCGAGATAGCCGTGCGCCCCGGCGCCGATGCCCACGTAGTCGCCGTCTTGCCAATAGACCAGGTTATGTCGAGATTCGAAGCCGTGTCGGCGGGCCCAGTTCGAAATCTCGTAGTGCCTGAAGCCCGCGACAGCGAGCTCGCGCTCCGCAAGTTCGTAGCATGCGGCCGCGACATCGGGGTCCGGGGATTCCAGCGCTCCCTGGCGGACCCGGCGCTCGAAAGGCGTCCCCGCCTCGATCGTCAGCGCATAACACGAGACGTGGTCCGGCCGCAGGGCGAGCGCCGCCTCGAGCGAGCGGGCCCAGCCCTCCACCGTCTGGCCGGGCAGGCCAAAGATGAGGTCGAGGCTCACGTTCGCGAAGCCAGCGTCACGGGCGAGCGACACTGCCGCGACCGCCGCTTCGGGCGAATGCGTCCGGTCCAGCAGGCGAAGCTCGGTCGGGTCGAAGCTTTGGACACCGAAGGAGACCCGGTCCACGCCCGCCGCCCGCAGCTCCGTCATCGCCGACGCGCCGAGGGTGCCTGGATTGACCTCCACGCTCACCTCGGCATCTACAGCGACCTCCGAGCGGGACCGAATCGCATCGATCACGGCGGCGAGGTCTCGCACCGGCACCTCGCTCGGCGTCCCGCCGCCAAAGCTGATGCTGGTCACCCGGCGGCCCTGCAGGACGTCGCTCCAGGCCGCGATTTCGGCGAGGAGCGCGTCCCGGTAGCTCGTCTTCAGGCTATCGAGGCCCGCGTACGCATTGAAGTCGCAGTACCCGCACTTCACGGTGCAGAAGGGGATGTGCACGTAAACGGCGAGAGGGCCGCTCACGACGGGGTCAGCGCTTCGCGGATGGCGCGCGGGACGTGGGTGGTGATCCCGTCGACGCCCCAGCGCGCGAGCTCCGCAGCCCGGTCGGGGTCATCGACCGTCCAAGCCACGACCTGCAGGCCGCAATCGTGCAGCGCCCGGACCGTCGGCGCCTGCAAGAGGCTCGCGCGGGCGGAAACACCGGCAACCTGGCGGTCGCGGCGGATGACGGAGAGCAGCAGGTCGAGCTTGGCTGGGGAGTCGACCGAATAGAAGAGGTCGAGCCCTTCACAGGCGGCGCCGAGCGGCCGCAGCGCGTGCCAGAGCTGCGAGGACGCGGCCATCCGCCGGCCACGCGCGTCTTGAAACACGCTGCGAATCGCATCGCGGGTCGCGGAGTGGTTGTCTTTGAGGTCGAAGAAGACGCCGACATCCGGAGGGAGTGCCCCTAGGATCCCGGCGAGCCGGCGGGCGGTGTCGCCGGGGAAGCGGACGTACCACTTCTCGAAGAGAAGGGGGAGCACGGGCGTCCGCCGCTCGTGCCGGACTTCGATCGCCCCGCTGTGGCCCCAGATGTCGACTTCGACCCAGTCGGCGCCGGCGTCAATGGCGCTGCTTGCGCGCGCCTCGGAATTGGTGGCGTGGGCGATGAGGGCCGGCGCGGGACGCCCAGGCACGACGAGCGGGCGGCCCCGGGCAAGGGCCCACACCTCAGGAGACCATCGGCGAAGGTTCGGACGTGACCGGATGGCGCGGGGAAACCGGGACGGCCCCCTGCGCGATGGCGTCGAGCAGCGGGCGGTCGGTCACGCGGTAGGCGTCGCCGTGCGGGGCGAGCGCACCGAGCGTGACGAACCGGCTGAGGAGCGCGGTGACCGTCTCGCGGCTGGTGCCGATCGTCTGGGCGAGCTCCTGATGGGTCAGCCCGAGCCGCACCGTCCCATCCTGGGCGCGGGTGACCAACGTGTCGGCGAGGCGCGCGGAGACCGGCTTCGAGACCAGATTCATGAACGTCCGCTGCATGCGGGCGAGGCGTCGGGCCATGAGCTCGGCCATGGCGAAGCCAAGCCGTGGCGACTGATGCAAGAGGTGGGAAAAGTCCTCCCAGGAGATGGTGACGGCCACGGTGTCTTCGATCGCCTGCGCGTAGGCCGTGCGTTCCGAGTCCTCGACGATCGCCATATCCCCGAAGACGCCGCCTTTCGAAACGACGTCCAGGATGATCTCCTTCCCGTTTTCGGCGATCTGATACACCTTCACGTGGCCTTTGAGCAGGAGGTACACCCGTTCGACGGGGTCGCCAGCGGCAAAAATCACCTGGCGGGACTTGAATTGGCGCTCGCTCAGCAGGGGGACGAGGCGTTCGAGCTCGTCATCCGTGAGGACGTTCATGACGCGGGAGAGCTGTCGCAAGTACCAGCCGATGGAGCGGTTTAAGGCTTGCTTGCCGCGGCCTTGTCGGGCCAGGTCGTCGGTCATTCCACTCTCCCCCGGCCCAGCTGGAGCCGCAGCTCGTCGATCAACCGCCGCGTCCCGGGCGTCAGCGCCTCGGGCGACGAGGCTTCGACGTACCGCTGGAGGTCCGTGAGGGCCAGCTCGTGTCGCCCAGCGCGATAGTGCAACATGCCGCGTTCGCCGACGAGCGCTGCATTCCAAGGTTCGATGCAGAGCGCCATCTCCACGACCGAGAGCCAGCGCTCAAGATCCCGGCGCTCTCTGAAGATGAGGTGGAGGTTCCGGAGCACGCGCTGCAGGATCTGGCGCCTGGTGACCGCGGAGAGGAACGACTCCGGGGTCGCTCCGCCGAGGTTCTGGCCGCGAAGCCGCGCCAGCAGTTCCTCCCGGTCGATCCGGACGCCCTGATGAAACGGGTCGACGTAGATTGGGTCTTCCGGGTCGCCGCAGCGGACGATGAAGTGTCCGGGGTAGCCAATCCCATCGCACTGCAGGCCCACGCGCTCCGCGACTTCCATGTAGACGAGTGAGAGCGCGATCGGGATGCCCGTCCGGCGCGCGATGACTTGGTCGAGGTAGCTGTTCTCGGGCTCCGCATAGCGGTTGCTGTTGCCTGCGAAGCCGGCCACGACGAAGAGCTCGTGGTCGATCGCGTGGGCGACCTCGTCGGGGCGTGCGCCCGGCGTGATCGATTCGGCGACGGATTCAGCAATCAGGTCCAACTCGCGGGCGACAGCATGGGGGTCGGCTTTGGGGTCCCCGAGGCGGGCGATCAGCATCACGGCGCCGAACAGGTCGACATCACGCTCTTTGCCGGCGATGGCGGCCTGGAACTGGCGGATGAGCGCAGGGTCCACGTGTTCGAGTGTACGCGGTCGGCTACGTGAGCGCTTCGCGCTCGGCCGCGCCGATCTCGCCGGCCGCGAGGCGGAAGCGGCCAGTCCGCAACCACGCCCGGATGCTCACCGCGGTGAGCGTGACGGCGAAGCAGGCGGTCGAAAGCAGCACGATGCTCGCGCCCGACGAGATATCGGCGAAGTAGCTGATGTAGAGGCCGAGCCCGCCCAACACGGCGCCGAGCCCCGACGAAATGAACAGCATCCGCGCGAAGCGGTCCGTCATCAGGCGGGCCGTGACCGGCGGGATGACGAGCGAGGCCGCGATCAGCGTCACTCCGAGGATCCGGATCGAGGCGATGATCGTGGCCGCGAGGACGAGGGAAAACGCCGCATCCACCCATCCGGCGCGCACTCCGTAGACGGGCGCGACTTCGACATCGAAGGTCAGAAAGAGGAGCTGCTTATAGAGCAGGAAGACCATGGCGGACGTCATCGCGAGGACGCCCGCGATCACCCAGAGGTCGGAGTCGCCGACGGCGAGCAGGTTGCCGAAAAGGGCCGCATCGAAGTTCCGCGTGAAGCTGCTCGCGCGGGAGATCAGTGCGACGCCGAGGGCGAAGCTTGCTGTCGTGATGATGCCGATCGCCGCGTCCGCGCCGATCTGGCGGCGGCGCGAGGTCTGGTTAATGAGCATGGCCGAGATGAAGCCCCAGAGCCCGGCGGCAACGTAGAAGTTGAACCCCGCGACGTAGCCGACGACCGCGCCGCCAAAGACGGCGTGGGACATGCCGTGGCCGATGTAGCTCATCCGGCGGAGGACGACGAACACGCCGACAAGACCGGTCAGTGCGCCGACCAGGACCGACGCGACGATCGCCCGCCGGAAGAACTCGAACGCAAACGGCTCCAGAAGGTCAGGCATTGCGCAGCTCCGCTGGTGAGCCGACGCCGTTCAACTCGCCGAGGACGTGGGGCGAATCGGCGACCAGCGTCATCCCGTCTTGATGGACGACGACCATGTCGCCGCCGTAGGTGTCCCGCAACACCTGGGGGGTGAAGATGCGGCTCGGCGGGCCATCCGCCACGATCCCGCGGTTCACGCAGACGACTCGGGGAAGGTGGGCGGCGACGGCGTTGATTTCGTGGGTGGAGAGGATGACTGTCACGCCCTCTTTATTGAGGTCGACGAGGAGATGAAGGATGTCGTCGCGCGTCTTGATGTCGACGCCGCTCGTCGGCTCGTCCAGGAGCAACAGGCGCGAATTCCGGAAGAGGGCGCGCGCGAGAAAGACCCGCTGCTGTTGGCCACCTGAGAGATTGCGGATGTGGCTTTTGGCGTAGACGCCGATGCCCAAGCGGTCGAGCAGCGCGCGCATCTCGGCGCGGTCAGCCTTCCGGGGCCATGGCCAGAGGCCCGAGTCGACTGCCCGGCCCATGAGGACAACTTCCTCGACGGTCACCGGGAAGTTCCAGTCGATCGTTTCGAGCTGGGGAACATAGCCGACGGCGGGACGGCGGCGGCCGGCGATGTCGACGCCATCGATGTGCGCCGCGCCAGCGTAAAGAGGCACGAGCCCGAGCATGAGCTTCAGGAGGGTGCTCTTGCCGGAACCGCTCGGGCCGACGATGCCGACGAACTCGCCCCGGCCGACCACAAGGTCGACGCCCGACAAAACCGGCCGGCCTTCATAGCCCGCCGCGACGTCCGTGAGCCGGACGATGGCCTGCGTCCCCGGTGTCGGCGTCGTGGGCCCCCTATCGCGCGAAGGTGTTTTCGGCTGGCACCTTGGACACGGTATCAGCCTTGCCGCCAAGCCGCCCGAACATGATCCGCATGTCCTCGATCACCATGCCAACGAAGGTGTGGCGCTTGTCGTTGGTCTCGAAGGGCGGGTCGTCGTCGCTCAGCTGGTCTTCGAAAGCGGCGCCGCTCTCCTTGGCGATGGTCTCGAGCACCTTCGAGGGGAAGACTTCGCTGCCGAAAATCGCCGGGACCTTCTCGTCGCGGATCTGCTTGATCAGGTCAGCCACGTCCTTGGCACTGGGCTCGCCGAAGTCGGACGGTTGGATGGCGCCGACCACGGACCAGCCGTACTCGCGCGCCCAATAGGCCCAACTATCGTGGTAGGTGAGGAGCTTTCGGTTCTGGGCCGGCACCGTGGCCTGGTCCGCCTTGATCGCCTCGTCCAGCTGGTTGATCACCTTGGCGAACGCCTCGAAGTTCTGCTTGAAGTAGTCCGCGTTCTTCGGGTCGTTCTCGCTCAGCCAATCGCGGACGAGCTCTGCGTAGCGGAGGGCGTACTTTGGGTTCATCCAGAGGTGTGGGTTCGGCTTGCCTTCGGCCCTCGGGAAGCTGAAGTCGTAGAGGAAGCCAGTCTTCGGGTCATCGCCCTGGAGGGTGTTGTCGGCGAGCTTGTAGATCTTCTTGGGGTCTTTGAGGTTCTTCTTGGCTATCTCCTCGCTGGTCCCCTCCAGGGCGGCCCCGTTCATGATGAAGATGTCCGCCCGACTGAGGACGGCGGCGTCGGAGGGCCGGGGCTCGTAGGTGTGCGAATTCACGCCGTTGGGGATCAGGCCGTGGATGAAGACCCGGTTGCCGCCGATGTTGAGCACGATGCTCGTGATCGGCGCCACGGTGGTCGCCACTTTGAGCTTGCCGGTACCTTTGAAATCGTGGTGGACGCCGACGAGGCCGTCTCCGACGGCCGAATTGTCGACTTCGACCTTGCCATCGTCCGCTTCGTCATCATCACCGCCGCACGCGGCGAGCGCGGCGGGCAGGGCGACGGCGAGCAAAAGCAGGAGCCAGAACGGACGGCGCATTGGGCGCACCTCGGGCAAGTGATTGACATGCAGCCTATCCGCGGTCGGTCGATCTTGCAATCAGTTGCACTTGCATCCTTGGCATCGTTGGCCGGAGAGCGCCTCCCGGCGTTATCGTGCGACCATGCAGCGCCCCGCTCACTACACCCTCGGCGACTTCGAGATCGCTATGATTTCCGACGGCCACATGAAGCTCGACGCGGGCGCGGTGATGGGCCTCATCCCACGCGTCATGTGGGAACCCATAGTCGGCGCGGGGAACCTCGACGCCGAATATCGCATCCCCCTCGGCCTGAACTGCATGGTCGTCCGGCGCGGCGACGATGTGGTCCTGATCGAGACGGGGATGGGCGATAAACACGCCGAACAGGTCCGGACGCGGGTGTTCCCGGGCGACTATGGCTACCTGATGGCCAGCCTGGGCGCCCTCGACCTCACGCCGGACGACATTACCGCCGTGATCAACACGCACCTCCACGCCGACCACTGTGGTTGGAACACGGTGCGCCGGGGCGGCGCGGTCGTCCCCGCCTTCCCGAGAGCGCGGTACTTCGTCGCAAAGGGCGAGTATGAGGCGGCGCTCCACCCGAATGAGCGCACCAAGGGCACCTACTTCCCGGAGAATGTCGAGCCCCTCGCGGCGACGGGCCAGCTCGAACTCGTCGAGGGCAGCCGGGAGGTGGTGGCGGGCATCCAGTTCCACGAAGCGCCGGGCCACACCGCCGACCACGCTGTCGTCGTCCTTTCATCCGGCGGCGAGACCGGGATCTACCTCGGCGACCTCGTCCAGCACCAGGTCCAGATCGAGCGGCTCGCCTGGATCTCCGCATTCGACGTGATGCCGCTTCAGAGCCTCGAAAGCAAGCGATCGCTGTTGGCGCGGGCCATCGCGGAAAACGCCCTCCTCATCTCCTGCCACAACCCGTTCCCGGGCGTCGGGCGGTTGAAGGAACGCGATGGCCGGCGGACATTCGTGACCGAATGACCAGCCCGCGCCTCTACCACCTCGCGCTGCGTGAGCTCCACACCCGGTTGGGCGCCACTTTCGTGGAGGCCTCCGGTTGGCTCCTGCCGGGCACGTATGGCGACCCAGCGGCCGAGTACGCCGCCGTCCGGAGCGGCGCCGCATGTTTCGACGACTCGTCGCGGTCGCGTTTCTTGCTCTCAGGCACGGACGCGGGCGAAGTGCTCGCGCGTACCTTCGCAGGCCACGTCAACGAGCTCGAAGAGGGCCGCGCGATGCGCACCGCTGCCCTCGCGGGCGACGGCACGATCGGCGACCTCGTGCTCATCGCGCGGACGGGCGGCATCGCGTACCTCGTCTCGGGCGAGCCGGGGCGACGGGAGTGGCTGGCAGCCGCGCTCCGGGCGAACCGCGACGAGGATTACGATGTCAGGGTCGACGACCGGACGGAAACCACGACGCTGCTCGGCGTGGCCGGGCCTGCGGCGGAAGACGTCATCCACCGCGGACTCGCCGAAGGCCTGCCGGCGCGTCTCCAGACGCTCCACGCGGTGACCTTCGAATTCCACGGATTCCGCGCGCTGGCAATCCGGACGAGCGCGACGGGCGAAGACGGGTTCGCCTTTATGTTCGCTCCCGCGGTCGCCCAACACGCGATCGAGACGCTTACGGAGGCCGGGACGCCGGTCGCCGGCAGGACGGCGTTGGAGTCGCTCCGCATCGAAGCCTGCGTACCCGCCTTCGACCCAGACCTGCTTCCCGGCCTCACCCCGGCCGAGGCCGACCTCGACC
Organism: Dehalococcoidia bacterium; assembly: GCA_046152925.1. Lineage (GTDB taxonomy): Bacteria > Chloroflexota > Dehalococcoidia > Tepidiformales > Tepidiformaceae > CAMAUF01. The sequence goes on along the minus strand of JBJXFX010000072.1, from coordinate 28,258 downwards.
AACTCCTGGACCTGCCCGGCGGCGCCGATAGCCGCATCCTGACCGCGCTGCTCTTGGACGGGCCGCCCCAGCCAGCCGGCACGGTGATTACGCGGGCCGGCGAGCCGTGCGGCGAGCTGCGGTCGTGCGCCCACGGGTTCGGCGTCCGTTCCACCGCCGGGCTCGGCCTGCTCGAGGCGCGGGTGGCAGCGCCGGGCGTCGCACTTGACGTTGGGGGCGTACCCGCCACCATCGTAGGCAAACCAATCTATCGACGGAGGGGATAACCGTGGCGTTTCCCGGAATGAACGGCCCGCTTCCCTACATCCCAGACCCGCTGGGAGTTCGGGAGCTCAACATCAGCGACGAATGGCGAGGGCGTTGGGTCGAAGGCGCCGCCCTGCCGGATGGCGTCCCCGTCCTCCATGGCTACGCCGTGGTGATCTGCGACGACAAAGGCTACGTCACGCGCCCGGCCGGCGACGCGCGTTGGGGGGTGGTGGAAGGTGTCGTGGCGCCCAACGAAACCCCGCTCGCCTGGGCGAAACGTGCCGCCAAAGAACAGGCGTCCGCCACGGCGGGCGTGGTCGAAATGCTCGGCTATCTCGATTGCCGGGCGACCTCGCACAACGCGGCGTTCCCAGTCGGGACGCCGTCTGTCCGCCCGATCTACCTGTTCGCCGCGAAGACCGTGAAGGAACTCGGCAAGGCCTCCGGATACGAGCGGCGGCGCCTGCCGCTGAACGAGCTCGCCGCGCTCTTGCGCTCCCGCTATCCGGAGTTCGAGCGCGAAATGAGCGATGCGGTCAATCGGTACATGGTCCTGCGCGCCAAGGGCGAGGTGTAGCCCACGGCCTCAGCGCGGGCCGTAGACACGTTCCAGCAGCGTGAAGAGCTTCGGGTCGCGGCGCTCCAGCCACTCCCGGTCCGTCCTGTAGGACGTGCGGAGGAAGTAGGCCTGCGTCGCCTCGGCGAAGTACTCGTCCGGGTTCGTCGCGGCATAGGTCCCGCGATACGCGCCCGCAGTGATCGCGTCCTGGTAGTACTGCTTGATGTCGAACCAGTCGGCGGGGCCGAGGCTCCAGTTCTGGATGACGTGCCCAAGCTCGTGGTAGAGGATGTTGAGCCCCGCGCAAGGCCCGGAACGCTTGCCCAACAAATCGTCCTCGTTGACAGTCGCGACTGGGTAGTCCGCACGGTCGGCGATGCCACAGACTCGCTCGAAGAAACGCGCCCCGAACTGCTGCTCCAAACAGGCGAACTCCGGGAGGTCCAGGATGCCCTGGCCGGACTCGGCGATGATCACGTAGACGCCCTCTTCCACCAGAGGGGCGGCCAAGTCGTTCCCGGCGAACATCGTCTCGATGGTCTTCTTCGCGGTTGCGAACGCCTCCGGGCTGACGCCGGCGCCGCCGATCACTTCGATCCCGGCCACGGTCTCACGCTGCGTATAGACGGGGTGGAAGACGCGAGGCTGGCCAGGGTCGGCCCGATGGAGCACGCCTTGGCAGACGGTCTGGCCCGGTTCGAACCGAGGACGGCTCGTGGTCGGCGTGGCAGCGGGCGCAACCTCGTCGGCCGCGGGGGCCGAGGTGGAGTCCTCCCGCTCTTCGAGTGAGAACACGACCATCGCGGCCACGGCCGCGAGCGCGACCACAGGGAGCAGATAGGCGGCAAACCGGATCATGCGGCGACAACGTAGCCCGATTCGGGCGGCGGCGGCAAAGGGGTCGTTTACCGCTTGTTACTCCGCGATCGCCCAGCGCACCGTGAGGTTCACGGTGATCGCGGTCGTCCCGGCCTCGATCGGCGTCGCGTCTTTGAAGGCAGCCCCGGCGATCCCCGTCCGCGCCTCCGCGATCAGCGGGTTTTCGAGCTGGACTTCGCTGATCGCGAGCGGCACGCCGAGCTTCACGCCGCCGAGCTTGGCGAGTTGCTCGCCCTTCTTCTTCGCGTCGATCATCGCTTGCTCCCGAGCCTTTTCGTAGAGCGCGGCCGAGTCTTCGATATCGAACCGGACACCCTGGACGCGGGCGGCGTCGCCAGCGGCAACCGCGGCGCCATCGATCACGGCGCTCAGCGCGTCGAGCTTGCGCACCTTGACGTCCAAGGTGTTGACGACGACGTAACCCGTGATCGTGGGCTCGCCGCCATCACGGGGATAGACGAAATTCGGCGAGATCGAGAAGTTCGTCGTCTGGATGTCCTTGGCGTCGACGCCGTTCTGCTTCACCGCAGCAATCACGGCGGCAGCCGCCTTGGCGGCGTCCTCACGGGCCTTCTCCACGGTCACGGCCGTGACTTGGACACCGACGGTCACAAAGCCCGTATCCGGCGGCGCCGAGGCCCGGCCCGACCCGGCGACGAGGATCCCGGTCGTCTCCCCACTCGCGTTCACGTACGTATCTCCTTGGTTCGATTCGTCGCAGGCTGAGCCCGCGAGCAGGATTCCTATCGAAGCGGCTACGAGCGCACCCCAGCGTACAGACCTTTGCATGTCACTCCCTCCGCCGGAACACCACGGCCCCGGCAATCCCGCAACCGAGCAGCGCCGCCGCCGCCAAGGCCACGATGGTCGAACCAGCCAGGCCCGAGTCGCCGTCATCGCCGGGGGGGGCGAAGTTGGAGTCGAACGTCAGCGCCGCGGTATCGCCAGTCTCGCCCGTCGCCGGCGCCTCGCCTTCGCCGCCCGTGGGCGGCTCATCGCCAGGGGAGCCGGCCCCGGTCGCGGGAGGGGCCGGAGTGGCGGGCTCGGGCGAGGGCGCAACCTGGCCCGAAACGCCGCCGCCGGCCGGCCGCGGCACGGTCGGTGCTGGCGTCGCGATCGAGGCGGTCGCGGTCGCTGGGGCGTCTGCATTCGCCGCGGTCGGGGCCGCCTTCTCCGCGGCTGCGCCCGCGGCGGACTCGTTCGTTTCCGAAAGGCGCAGGGCGCCGCCGTCGTCGTCGCCGCCCACGGATCCGCCGAGCGAACCAAGCGTCAAGGCGCCCACGAGGACAACGGCCGAGACGCCGGCGAGGGCCTGCGCCCCCGTCCGCAATGCGGGATGCGCCCGGCGTACAGCAGGGACCGGCGCTGCGACCATGGCGGGCGTCAGGCGGAAGGATCGAGGCGGGTCGAGGTCGCCGGGCAGATCGCGCAGGACTTGCCGCGCCACGCGATGCTCTTCGAGCATCGCCTGAAGCTCGGGCCTGCGTTCAAGATCGCGTTCAAGGCGGGCACGCTCGTCCGTGGCGAGGGCGCCATCGAGGTAGGCATCGACTGCCTCCTCTGGACGCCAGCGTGCTCGGCCGAACGGGATTCGGATACGCATCAGTTCCCTCGTCCTTCCAAACTCCGGAGGCGCCCAGAAAGTTCCGGCGAGGTTTGGATGACTTGACGAAGGCGCTCCCGCCCCCGGTGGATTCGTGACTTGATCGTGCCAATCGAGGTCCGAGTCATCGTTGCGACCTCGTCGTATTGGAAATCGAACACATCGACGAGGACGAGCGCCTGGCGTTGCTCGAACGGGAGCTTGAGCAGGAGCCGCTCCACCTCGGCGTTCATTTCGAGCCGCTCGATGCGGTCCGCGGCGCCAGGGGCATGATCGGGGAGGTCGATCTCCTCTTCGGACTGGCCATCGGAACTGGAAAGCGACATGACGGGACGGCGACGGCTCCGCCGCAGCTCGTCCCGGCTCTCATTCGCCGCGATCCGGAGGAGCCAGCTTCGAAAACTGCCACCGTGGAACCGGGCCATCGCCCGGTAGGCGGCGAGAAAAGTCTCCTGCGCGGCGTCCTCGGCGGCTTCGCGGTTGGCGAGCAAGCGGTAACAGAGCCCATAGACCGCACCCTGGTGGCGGTCAACAAGTCTGTTGAACGCGTCAAGCTTGCCGTCCTTAGCTAGTAGGACCAGTTGCTCGTCGGAGTCTTCGAGCGCTGCGCCCATTCGGGCAAGGTAGGTCACCGACAGGCAAGGGGCGATCGCATCGGCCGCGGGAAAGGGCGCTGCAAGCTATGGCAGATGAACACGACTACGACGATGACGCGTTGGGGCTCGCGTCACTCGCGGATGAGGAGACCTGGTTCTTCGACCTCCCATCGGGAGCGTGGGAGCGCCAGGAGGAAAAGAACCGCACGCTGCGGCAAAACCTCGTGCAAAACCTCCGGAGCGGGCGGCGCCGGGACGATGGCGCGAACGACGCACCGCTCCTCCCAGTCGATGCGCCTCCGGTGGCGCGACGCGGGAGCGTCCGAGGGCGAGCGAACACTGCAGCCCGCGCCGAATTTGACGAGATCGAGGCCATCGTCGAAAACCGCGAACTGCCGCCGGCGCCACTCGCGCCGCGCCCGTGGGACGAGCTCGACGAACAGCCGGCCGCCAGGGCGGAGCCGGCCAGCGCGACGCACAGCGACGAGCCCCATTCCGACGCCGAGAAGAAGGGCCTGCTCGGCCGCTTCTTCCGGAAGCCGGGCAAAGAAGCCGGTGCGCCAGCACTGCATGCGCCGGATTGGCTGGACGATAGCCCGGCGACGGCCACGCGGCCGCCAGCGGCAAGCGGCCGCCAAGGCCGATCGAAACCAGCGCCACCCCCCCTCGACGGCTGGGACATCGACGAGCCCCCCGCCGCGGAGGAGCCACGGCACGTCCAGCCAGCTGCGCGCCAGCGCACCGCCCCGGGCCCGGTCGCACCCGACCGGCCCGGGCTCGGGCCGCAGATCGCGTGGAACGATGACTGGCTGGAGGCGCCCGAACCCGATGCACCCCGAGCCGCGAGCCGGCTGCACGCCCGGGCCGCCAGGGCTGCCAGCCCAATCGACGATACGGCCGTTTACCCGGCCAAGACCGAGGTAACGGAGCTTGCTGACAGCCGCGGCGGGATGGGCGATGCTGTGCCGAAGTCGCCTGCCAGGCTTGCGAAGGCGCCCCCTTCGACGGCGAGCGAGCCCGACGGCGACGACGAAGCCAGCTCAGACCCCTGGGCTGAGTACCTTGGGCGGCGGACCGCCAATGGCGAGAAACCATTCGTCTTTTCGAACAACCGCGGCCTGCGGCGCGTTCAGTAGCGCTAGAGCCGTGACTGGGAGTCAGCTGTGGTAGGTGGCGACGAACCGCGTGAGCCGGAGGCCGTGCCCTCCGCTGCCTCCTCCCTCCCTTGGGAGGAGGAGCCGGCAGCCCCGCCGATCCCGGCTTGGGCCCGCCGGCCTTCGAACACCTTCGAGCCGGACCCCTGGGCCCGTCTCGAGGCGAACAAAGAGGCCAACCTCCCGAAGGCCCCCGACGATGCCGACCCCTGGCGCGATGTCGTGGAGGCCAGCGGCTATGATCAGGAGCCAACGGCCCCGAGCGGGCTCCCGAGCCCCGTGTTCCGCGGCTTTGGGCACCGGATCGACCGGAGCGAGCCGGCCGCCGTACAACCCTCGCCGCTCGCTCCAGCAGCTCCCCCCGCCCCGGCCCTGACCGAGCCATTTCGGCCCGCCGAGCCGCTTGCGACCGAACTCCACGACGACCCGGTGAGTGAGTTCCGTGTCCAGCGGACGCCGCGGCTCCTCGACTCCGGACTACCCGAAGTGGCGGCCCGAGGCGATGAGGTGGCGCCAGACGACGACACGCTGCTGAGGGCCTTCGAGTCCCACGCCACGCGCGGCCTGGGTGAGCCGCCGCAACTGGCAGCGGAGCCCCGCGCGCTCGACGTCCCCCCGTCGCTCGATTCGCTGCTCGGCCGCCAGGGAGCGGACTTACTCGAAGAGGTCAGTTCGACGCCGATCGAACGCCCTCTCTTCGCGCGTCCCAGTCAATCACCCATCCCCAACGCGGCGGTCGACGTCGGTCCACGCGCTGAGCACATGACCGTCCAGCATCGCTCGGGATGGAACTTCGCCGACGAAGACCCAGCGGCCGCGGTCGCGCTTACATCGGCCGCCGCCGGCGCGGGCACGTTCGAGGCCGCCCCTGCCAAGTCCCGGGCGCGGGGCAAGGTCGTCGTCCGCGAGTTGGTCGAGACAGGCCTGCTGGCGATCCTGGTGTTCCTCGCGGTCCGGGCGAGCTTCCAGAACTTCAAGGTCGACGGCACTTCGATGTTCCCGACCCTCGAAGACGGGCAGTTCTTGATCGTGAACAAGCTCGTGTACTCCGAAGTCGATGTCGAGAAGCTCAGCCGGTTCATCCCGTTCCTCGACGCTGGCGACGACCCGAAGCGCAACGTCTTTCATGGCCCGCAGCGCGGCGAAATCGTCGTCCTTCAGGACCCGCGCAAGCCGGATACGGACCTGATCAAGCGCGTTATCGGCCTGCCGGGCGACACGATCGAAATCATCGACGGCAAGGTGTACATCAACGACTACTACCTCGAAGAGCCGTACATCAAGCGGACGTGGCATTACACCGGCCCGCGGACGGTGATCCCACCGGGCCACTTCTTCGTGATGGGCGACAACCGTGACAACAGCCTCGACAGCCGGAGCCCGCTCGTCGGACTCGTGCCGGAGGAGCTGATGATCGGCAAGGCGTTCGTCAGCTACTGGCCTTCGAGCGTGATCGGCCTCGCGCCAAATGCGGACCCGAAGATCACGCAGATTAAGTCGCCGAACTTCGCGCAGGCCAAGTGACCGGCACGTCTATACGGCCGGCAAGCTCGCGAGGAATTCGGCGACCGCGCGGTTGAAATAGTCCGGGTTGTCGATGTTCGCGGCATGGCCGGCGTCCGGCACCTTGACGAAGACGGCGCCGGGTATCTTCTTCGCCATGTAGTCGCTCGCGTTGAGGAACGGCGTGTCGTTTTCGCCAACCAGCACAAGCGCCGGGACGTGGATGTGTTCGAGCGATTCGATCGCGCGCGCGTCGAACTGCTTCAGCATCCCACGGGCCGCGTTGGCGAGGCCCTGCGCCGAGCGATGGACGCTGATTTTCACCTCTGGACTGCTGCCCATCGCCGTGAGGCCTTTCGTCTCGAAGTTCACCGCGCGCTGCTCTGAGGTCTGGTTCCAGCCGTCCCGCGCCTGGGGATTCTTATAGCCGGGGCCGCAATCGAACAGCATGATGGCGCGCGTCATTTCGGGGTGGGCGAGGTGAAAGGCCAACGTCATGTAGCCGCCCAGCGAAAGACCCGAAATCACCGCGCGGCTTTCGCCACACGCCCGCAAGACGGCCGCGATGTCCTCGACGGTGTGGGCCTCGGAGTAGCGGGCTGGGTCGTCCGGGCTGTCGCTGCCCGCGTGCCCACGCATGTCCCAGGTAATCACCTTGTAGCGGTCCTGGAGGGCCGCCACCTGGCCTTCCCAGGCCTTGGCCGAGGATGAGTACCCGTGGGTGATGAGCACCGCCGGGCCGGAGCCCGCAACCTCGTAATGAATCTTGACGCCGTCACGGTCGACCATGGGCATGGCGTGAGCACCCCCTCAGTGGTGGCCCGGAGGATACGCGTGGCCACCCTGGCGCGCAGCCACTGGTTCAGGCCCGGGGGTCGACGGGGACGGCGGCCGGGGCGTGACCAAGAAACGTCTTGCCGAGTTGCTCGTAGTTCCGGTAGGAAATCGCGGCATGGGCGGCCGCCTGGTGCGCGTCGCGGAGCTTGCGTTCGAGCGGGCTGTCCATCCGGCTTCCTGTCGTGCCCGATGTGTTGTGGATGAGGTCGACGATTGCGCGGCTGGCCTGCGCCGCATGGGTGCAGGCGAGCATCGCGAGACGCAGCACCGCGAACTCCGGCCGCGCGCGCCCGCCATCTTTCGGCAAAGGCCCGAGATGGTCTTCGAGGCCCTCCTGCGCTTCGAGCAGGAAGGCGCGCGCCGAGCGGAGGTTCGCCTCCGCCTCGCCAATCCGGTACTGGATTTGTGGCTGGTCCTTGAGGAGCGAGCCGGAGCCCCAGGGCGTCTTCGCCTGGGCAAGCCGGGAGAACTCATCGATCGCCCCGCGGCAGATGCCCAGGGCGACCGCGGCCTTGTTGTAGTGCGCCTGCGTCGGGTTGCGGAAGGTCGGGTTCGCATACTTCTCACAGGGCCCGAAGAGGTCCTTCGGAAGCGCGAGGGCTTCCGGGATGAGCGCCCCATTGATGCGGACGTCGTGGCTGCCCGACCCGCGCAGGCCGGCGGTGTCCCAGGTGTCGATGATCTCGAAGTCCTGCCGCGGGATGAGGAATGCGCGGTCCGATGAGCCGCCATCCTCGGTCGGCACGCCGTCGGCGCGGGTGTGGACGAGCGTCCAGGTCGCGTTATGGCAACCGCTGCCAAACGCCCCCTGGCACCAGAGCCGCCAGCCGTCGCCCTCGTTGCGCGCCTTCGCGTGTTCCAAACCGGGCCCCACGCCGGCGCAGATCAAGACGTCCCAGTCGTCGAAGATGATCTCTTCGGCCTCCCGGCTCATCTTGCGGATGACGAGACTGTTGATTTCGGAGTTGATGTGGGTGCACCAGCCGACCGAGCCATCGATCGCCGAAACGGCCTCGACCGCCTCGATTTGCTGGCGGGCCCGCGTGTCTTCGCCGGCGAGCTCTGGCGGGAGCGCGAACCGGTAGAGGCCTTGCGCGGCGATTTCTTTCGAAGCCCACGCCGGTAGGTGGCGGATCTGCTGGGCCTCCTCCGCGGCGGCTCGAAAGAGGTCGCCCATGGCGGCGATGCGCTCCATGAGCGGCGTCTGCTGAAGCTCCCGGCTGCGTTGTTTGAGTTCTTCGCGCACCATGCCCGCCACCCCATCTCAAAGTTGGCGGCCGATCTGGCCGGCCGCCCCGAAACATACGCGGACGCGGCGCTCGCCGCACGGCGCTACTCCACAGCCCCGGTCCGCTCGGGACAGGTTTCGCAACGCGCGAAGGTCTCGTGCGGCGCGCGGGTCGCGACACCGAACTCCTCCAGGAGCGTCCGCAGGGTCCAGAGCGGGAGCCCCATGACGCCGCAGTAACAGCCATCCAGGCTGGCGACCGTCGGCACGTCTTCATCCTGAATCGCGTAGCCCCCCGCCTTGTCCAGCGGCCTTCCACTCGCGACATACGCAGCGATCGCGTCGTCGCCCAAGTCCGTGAGGGTGACGACGCTTTCCGAGACGTCGACGAGCGGCGGCCAGCCACCAACGCAGACAGCGACGCCGGTCGCGACCAGATGCGGCCGGCCACGGAGCGCCCGCCACATGTCCGCTGCGTCCCCTGGGCCTGTGGGCTTGGCGTACATCCGCTCGCGGTCCGCCACGATCGTGTCGGAGCCGATCACCACCGCCGCATCGTCACGGCTGAGGACGGCGCGCGCTTTGGCGAGGGCGAGCTTCCCGGCCGCCTCCACCGGGTCCCCGTCGACCGTCTCGTCGATGTCGGCCGGCGCGACCGCGAAGTCGGCGACCAGCGCCGCCAGGAGCTCGCGACGCCGCGGAGAGGCCGAGGCAAGGACGACGCGGCTCACTCCCCACCGTCCGCAAGCGAGAGCCGGACGACGCACTCGATGTGTCCCGTCTGGGGAAACATGTCGAGGGGCGTCACCCAGTCAAGCGCGAACCCGCCATCGACCAAGAGGCGAAGGTCGCGGGCGAGAGTCGCCGGATTGCATGAGACGTAGACGACCGTGGCCGGGCGGTACCGCAGGATCGCCTCGATCACGGGCGGCGCGCAGCCGGGGCGCGGCGGGTCGAGCAGGATGGCATCGGGCCGGACGCCGAGTTCGGGCAACACGGTTTCAACCTTGCCAGTAATGAGCTCCACGTTCGGCGCCTGGGCGAGATTGCCCTCGGCATGCCGGGCCGCGCTCGCCGATTCCTCAATCGCAATCACGCGGCGAAAGCGCTCCGCGAAGATCACCGCAAAGGTGCCCACGCCGGCGAAGCCATCGACGAGGACCTCGCCTGAGGACGGCAAGGCGTCGCCGATGAGCTCGATCATCACTTCAGCCTGGGCGGCATTGACCTGGAAGAAGGCCGAATCCGCGACCTCGAAGGTGCGGCCCGCGAGCCGTTCGGTGTAGCTGCGCTGCCCCGTCGCCATCGGCGCCCCTGGGACCTCCGGGTTGATCAACATGCTGCCTGTCGCCTCGCAGCAGCGAACCTGGACCTGATGCAGGCCCTTGCCGAGCCGCTGGAGCTGGGGGAGGACGGCGTTGACCATCGGGTGGGCGATCGGGCACGTCTCGACCGTCAACAACCCGCGCCCGCGGCGGTGGACGAAGCCGAGGTCGCCGAAGGTGTGCCCCGTCGAAAAGCGGGCGTGGTTTCGGTACGCCCAGGGCTCGGCCGCGCCACGGATGGGGCGGACGGCCGACGGATCGAGGCGTCCGATCCGCTCGATTTGCTCGCGGACGACGGCCTCCTTAGCCGCGAGCTGCGCCGGATAGGCCATGTGCTGGAGCTGACAGCCGCCGCACTGCCCGAACAGGGCGCAGCGCGGTCCCACGCGCTCGGGCGAGGCGTCGACGACCGCGTCGACGGCGCCTTCGAGGTAGTCGGGGTGTGTCCGTTCGATGCGCACGTCGACCACCTCGCCGGGCGCCGCGAAGGAGACAAAGACAACGCGGCCATCCTCGAGGCGGCAAAGCGAAGCGCCGCCAAAGACGATCGGGCCCGCGGTGAGCCGGACGACGTCATCGACGAACGGTGGAGCGCTGGGGACGTGGTGCTTTCGCCTGCGAGGCATCGGACGAGGGTACGGGAGCGGCGGCCTGTGCTCGATCGCCGTCCGCGTTGCCGCGCCGCCGACGATTCGTTACTGTCCACGACATGACCAGCGAACCGGCCACGTTTTCACCCGAAATCGTCGCGACGCTGGCGCAGCACGCCCCAGGGCCGCTGGCGGCGATGCGCCAACAGTACGCTGCCGTCTGGAGCGACCTCGACCCGCGCCTCGCCGAGCTCTGCCGCCAGCGCGTGGCGATGCTGCAAGCGGACGCGCCAGCGAACACGGCCACGGAGGCCCAGGGCGTCGACGCCGCGACCCTCGCGGCGCTGGCCCGGTGGCCCGATTCGCCCCTCTTCACCGAAGCCGAAAAGGCATGCCTCGCCTACACGGAGATGTTCGTCGCCGATGTCGCAGGCATCACCGAAGCCGACACTCAGCCGGTGCTCGACGCGCTCGGCGGTGGCGGGCTCTATGCCCTGACCAACGCCCTGCTCGTGTTGGACCAGCAGCAACGCATCGCCCTCAGCCTTGGCCGCCTGTTCCGAACCGGAGGAACCCCATGACCCGTGTCCGCCGCATCCCACTGCCCGAAGCGGGCCCGGACGGCAAGCCCGTGCCGCTTTCCCACAGTGCGCCGAACCTCGCCCGCGCACTCGATGGCTACCAGGACTCCGTCGTCCTGCTCGACCGGCTCGACCCGGTGACGACGGAGCTCGTCCGCCTGCGCTGTGCGCGGACGCACAACTGCTTCACCTGAAAGGGCCTCCGCCTGGGCGTTGCCCTGGAAGCCGGCCTGGATGAAGAGATGGCCGAAAAGGTCGACCACTACGAGGAGAGCGACCTCCCCGAGTCCCAGAAGGTCGCCCTCCGGTTGTGTGACTCGCAGATCTTGCGGCCGGGCGACGTGCCGGACAGCCTCCGGGATCAGCTCCACCAGCACTACACGCCGGCCCAACTCGTCGAGCTCGTGCTGGACATCGCGAAGTGGAGCACCCAGAAGGTACCGGTCGCGCTGGGGACGGACATCGAAATCAACCCCGGCGGGCTCGCCCGCTTCGACTTTAACGAGGCGGGCAAACCCGTCTTCGGAGCGAAGCTGCCCTAGGCAGGCGGCAAGATGCCCCCGACGCCCGCATAGGCGAAGAACTCCTGGGCGCGGAAGGTCGGCGTCATCGGCCGCCATGCCGGCGAGTGAAAGAACGACGTTTGGTCGGCGTCCATGATCCCAGCCAAGGTCTCGACGATGAGGGTCGCCCCCACCTCGCCGAGACGGACGGCGCCCTCGGCCACGTCGGACTCCGCAAGCAGATAGAACCAGAGCGGCGCTTCGCCGGCGAACCCCGGATCGGCGAGGACGGCCGCCCCAGGACGGAGCGAGCCGTTATCGAGCACCGGAGCGCCGATGGCCCGCGCGACCGCCTGACCGCTCGGCAGGCCAACCTGCACGCCGCGCTCAAGGTTCCGAGCCGCGAGCGAGGTCCGGGTTGGGGCGTTTGGTAGCGAGGCAACTGGCAGGTTCAGGAGGTTCGGCGAGAGGACTGCATCCATCCGGCGGGTGCTGTTGAACAGCGGCGGCACCGCCGGGTCGGGGCTATCGGCGAAGTGGAAGAAGCTCCGGAAGTCCATGGCCAAGGCGGCCGGGATCGGCCGGAATCCGTTGAGGTTTCCCGGACCGGCCACCGGCTGCTGGATCGCGACCCGGATGTTGAGGTTCGGGTTGTAATTGTTGCGGACCTGCGTATGCCCGAATCGGAATGCCGCGACGGCGAACTCGAGCGGCATGAACACCCGATTCCGGTTTTGCGGGGTGTAGAACCGCGTCTTCACTTTCGGCGCGCCGCGCGGACGCAGCTGCAGCACGCGGTCAACGCGCTCCCGGCCAGCCATCCGCGGGAGGAAGTCGGTCATGACGACCCATTGGTAGTGCCACCGCGTCTGCCGCTGTGCCTCCTCGAACGAGTGACCCTCATCCACGAGCCGGTTGTGGAAGCGCATGAACGCGATGTGGAGCTGGCAGATGAGGAGGTTCTCTTCGTTGCGGGGCTCTGCGAGCTTGGCGGTGCCGTCGGCGTTGCGTGGCAGGTCGAGGACGCCATTGGCGTTGACTTCAAGGCGAAACCGCTGGCCGTCGAAGACAGCGCCCGCGCTCACGCCATCGGGCTGAACGGTGTTGTAGACAGAGTCCAAGTTGAGCATCGGCGACCGGAAGTTCGTTGACCCGTTCGGGTCAGCCTGCTGGTTGCCCAGGACCTCGCGGTCCATGGTCAGGTCATGGTCGACGAACTGGCCGAAGAAGGTGAACCCTGAAGGCAGCGCGTTATTGTCGCCGGCGGTCGAGCCGGGCGAGGGGTCGCGCATCGACGCGGCGAGGGCATCAGTCAGGGGCAACGGCGCCTCGTATGCAGGGAGGCCGGGAAACATGAAGCCGAACCGGCCCCGAGCCTCGCGGCCAGCCCCGGCCGGATAGCCGACGCCACGCATGGCCGCGCCGTGCGCAGCCCCAACTCGTCGAGCCGCGGAGGCCGGAAGCCACATTCCGTGGGAGAAAACGAGGCCAAGCGCTGCCGCGCTCGCGCCTTTGAGGAACGTCCTCCGGGACGTCCGTGGTCGCGGTGAAGTCACGTTGCGCGCCCTTTCAGAATGGGATTTCGCCGGCGAAGGCCACTGTCACCGAACGACAGAAACGGACAAGGATCGGACGGGTGACGGTGACGAAACGCTCCCATGTGGCCACCGAACTGCCACCGCTCGGAGGCATCCGCGAGGGTTCCGACGCCCGGAAGGGGCCTTCGACGCGCAGCCGGACGCCGTCACCGTGCGTCCACCGCTGTCACCTTTACGGCCAACGCGAGCCCCGCTACCGTCACGACGATGCGTTTGCTCCGCCTCTCGAACAGCGACGACCTGAACACTCGGGTACCTCCAGAGTTCCGCGCTGGGAACATCATCAAAGCGCTGCTTGAACACGACCTGCGCGAGCCGGTCGACGTCGAGACACGCCTCCTCTGGCCAGGCGAGAAGTGCCCGGGCCTCGTGGAGGGTTGGGTCCGCGAGTTCGAGCCCGACATGGTCTACCTCCGGATGGGGTCGTACTGGATCACTTGGGAGTCGGTCCCGCGCATGGTGGCCGGGCGATTCGGCGGCCTGGGAGACCAGATAGCGTCTGTGGGCAAGAAGAGCGCACGGACGCCGTGGCTGGCGGAGAACCCACTCTATCGCGGCTTCCGGCATCTGGCCGTGCTGACGGTCGGCGGCGAAACGCCCTTCACCGTGGACGGAGCACTCGCGGTCTTGGATGAAACCTACCGCCGGATTGTGGCGGCCCAAGAAGATGTCGCGCTGGTCGTCCGGGCTCCGAATTCTCCGCTCAACAGCAGCGGGACGAAGGCAGGCGCCCGCCGGTCGGCGAAGCGTCACGCCGCGTTCGAAGCCGGCGCCAAGGGCCTCGCCAAGAAATACCGGGCCGATTGGATGCCGATGCCTGCGCAGCTGATGAAGCACGGCGACCCGGCGTACTTCGTCGGCGATGGCATCCATAAGAACGAAGCCGGACACCGCGACATGGCGATCGCCGAGGCAAAGGCGATTACGGAAACCTGGAGGCGGCTTCGAGCGTAACCTCCGAGCCGAGGGGCCCGCGTTGCGATTCGACAAACCGACCGGGCAGTTGCTACGTTTTGCTGACCGCCTCGATAGCTCAGCTGGTAGAGCGAGCGATTCGTAATCGCTAGGTCTGGGGTTCGAGTCCCCATCGAGGCTCCATCGCTTTTCCCCGGGATTCTCGGTCACCCCACTGCCCGGCCGCGTTGATGCGGCCGCGGCTCGTTGCGTTGTGTGAACCCGTTCACAGAAACAGTACCAGGCCGTACTTGAATTTTCCTTCGGAGCGGTCAGAATTCGCGAGGAGTCACGCGTGCGCAATGAACCGGTCGTACTCGGCGTGGGAACCTACCCAAAACCAAATGACGACGTCGTCCTGAGGTACGCCGAGCGCCCGTAGTGGAGCCCAATCCGGATTGACCACAGCGGCCGCCGAGTGGCGAGCCGCTTGAACTCCAGGCTGGGGTGAAACGGGCTCCTTCGGAACTGCCTGTAGGCCCGGCGGGCATCCTTTTGAATTTCAGCGGGGAGCGCGTCGAAGCTCCTTCGGAAGTCGCGATGCCGGTAACTTCTCAAAGCTCTTCGGGATCGAGTTCGACGGTGAGCCCGGCCTCGTGGTCCGCTATCACCGACGCGGCGATCCTATCGAGCACGGGCGATGTGGCAGCGAATTGCTGATCCCAGGTCCGCTCGTCATCCAGCTCGGCCATGAGACGGGCAGCTAGCCGATCCTGCTCGCCTTCGGAGAGGGCCGAGGCGCGCTCGAAAACGTCCTGGAGGAGCTTGGTCGCCATCGATCACCTTCGCGTTGCGGTTGGCGGAGAGGGTGGGATTCGAACCCACGGAGGGGATAAGCCTCGACCGTTTTCAAGACGGTTCCCTTCAACCACTCGGGCACCTCTCCACGCCCAGATCGTACGGCGCGCCCCTCGGCGGGTCGAGCAGGCCACCGCTGCCGAGCGGGCGGCGAACCCTTACACTCCCCGCCACACCCGGAGGTGCGCCATGAAGTTCGGCGTCAGTCTGTTCACCACCGATTTCGCCATCCCGCCGCACGAAGCGGCGAAGGCTGCCGAGGACGCGGGCCTCGAGTCGATCTGGTTCCCCGAACACACCCACATGCCCGTCGAGACGCGTTTCCCGATGGGCGATGGCCAGGTCCCGCGCGAGTACAAATGCCTGATGGACCCGTTCATCGGGCTCGCCGCCGCCGCTGCGGTGACCAAGACGATCAAGCTCGGTACCGGCATCTGCCTCATCCCCCAGCGCGACCCGCTGACGCTGGCGAAAGAGGTCGCGACGCTCGACGTTGTCTCGAAGGGCCGCGTCCTCCTCGGGATCGGGGCGGGTTGGAACGAGCCTGAGATGCTCAACCATGGCACCGACCCGGCCCACCGCTTCAAGGTGATGCGCGAGCGCGTGGAGGCGATGAAGGCGCTCTGGACGCAGGAGGAAGCCTCCTACGAAGGCGACACCGTCCGCTTCGGGCCCGTCTGGTCCTACCCGAAACCGATCCAAAAGCCGCACCCGCCGATCATCATTGGCGGCATCGGGCCGAACATCATCCGGCGCGTCGTCAGCTACGGCGATGGCTGGATGCCTATCGCCTTCCAGATGCCCTTCGAGGCGCTGGCGGCGACGATCGCCGAAATGCGACGGCTCGCGTGGGAAGCAGGGCGGTCGGGGCCAGAAGTCACGCTCTTTGGCGTCCCGACCGATGTCGACGGGATAGCCCAATTCGCCGCGGCCGGTGTTGACCGCGCGGTCTGGGGCATCCCCTCGGCGGACGCGGCGACGGTCCTGCCGATCATCGAACAATACGGCGCGGCCGCGGCGGCGTATCGCGCGGCAAAAGGCGAGTAGTACGCCCGAGGGGCTAGGAGGGCATTCTTGAAGATCACCAACTTTCGCACGCGGGTCGTGAAACTCTCCGGCGAGCGTGGCCCGTTGGGCGAAATCCCCGGACAAGTCAACACGGAGTTCGTCACGCTTGAGGTCCACACAAGCGAGGGCATCACCGGCGTCAGTTTCGCGGGCTACGCCGGGTACGCGGGCTCGCTGACGGCCGCCCTGAAGGCGACGCTCGACGCGCTCTGCGGCCAAATCGTCGGCCGGGACCCGTTCGACACCGAGGCGATAGGAAACCGGCTGCGCTCCGCCAACGGCGGCGCAGCGCCCGGAGGCCTTGTCACGCGTGCGGCCGCGGCGATCGACGTTGCCCTCTGGGACATCAAGGGCAAGGCGCTGAATCTGCCGCTCTGGAAGCTCCTGGGCGGCGAGCGCGGCCGCACGAAGGCCTACGGCAGCGGACACCTCTGGCGCCATTACAGCGTCGCTGAGCTGGTCGAATGGGCCCCGAAGCTCGTCGAGAACGGCTTCACGTCGATGAAGCTGCGATGTGGTACGGCCGGCGCCTCCGAGGCGAGCGAGGTCGAGCGGCTCCGCGTCCTCCGTGAAACCGTGGGGCCGGACGTCGACATCATGATCGACATCAACCAACTCTGGAATGTACACCAGGCGACCAAGCTCGGCCGCCGCTTCCAGGAGTACAACCTCTTCTGGCTCGAAGACCCGGTCCACCACCAGGACTACGCGGGCATGGCGCGGATTGCGGCGGCGCTCGATGTCCCGGTCTGCAGCGGCGAGTACCACTACGGCATCGTGCCCTTCCGCCACATGCTCGCGGCCGAATCGATCGACATCGCGATGATCGACCTCTTTCGCGTCGGCGGGATTACGCCCTTCCTCAAAGCGGCGCACCTCGCCGAGGCGTTCAACATTCCCGTGGTCAGCCACCTCGCGACGGAGCTTTTCGCAGCAGCGATGTGCGCCATCCCGAACGCGCTGTCGGTCGAACACGTGCCGTGGACGTTCCCGCTCTGGCAAGAGGTCCCGCGGGTAGAAGGGGGCGAGATCGTGCTCTCCGACCGGCCCGGCCTCGGGCTGAGCTTCAACGAAGAGCTGCTCGCGCGAAGCGAGGTTTAACGCTTCGGGGCCTGGCGGTCGTTTGAGCGCTGGGCCCCTCGCGCCTTCTGGGCTTCCCGCTGGAGCAGCTTCCAGCGAGCGCTGAAGCCGATCGCCGGCAGGCCGAGGAGCGGCCCTGTCCAAATGAACGTGGCCAGCATGAGCACGAGGAAGAACACCGCGGCCGCCAGCGCACCCATTGGCGTCCGCCAGACGAAGTCCCACGGGGCTCGGATGGCGCTCATCGCAACGTCCGCCCGCCGTCGACCGGCAAGATCGTGCCGGTGACGTAACGGCTCGCATCGCTCGCGAGGTAGACGGCGGCGCCGGTCACCTCTTCGGCAGCGGCGAACCTCGCCATCGGGATGTGGCTCCGGAGGATGTCGCCCCAGCGGCTGGCGAAGAGGTCGTCGGTGAACTCCGTCTCCGTCCAGCCGGGAGCGATCGCGTTGACGCGGATGCTGCGGTCGGCCCACTCGGAGGCCATCGATTTCGTGACGAGGTGGATGCCCGCCTTGCTCGCGCCATAGACGCCGAGCCTATCGAGCGGCGTCAGGCCCCCGGCGGAGCTGATGTTGACAATCGAGCCGCCCCGCCCAGCCTCGAAGCAGCGCTTCGCGAACGCCACCGAACAGAAGTAGGTCCCCCGGAGGTTGACCTGGACGACCTGGTCGAACTCGTCCGGCGTCACCAACTCGACGCGCTTGTAAAAGGGGCTAATTCCCGCGTTGTTTACGAGGATGTCGACGGGTCCGATGCGCCAGGCGGCCTCCATCATGCGTTCGATGTCGGCCGGGTCGGCGTTGTCACAGCGGCTCGCGAGGCAGTTCGGCCCGAGACCGCGGGCCGCCTCCTGGAGTGCGGCTTCGCCGCGGGCCGTGATGATCACGCGCGCCCCGCGGGCGATGAACTCGGCGGCGATCGCCTGGCCGATCCCGCGCGAACCACCGGTCACGATCGCGGTCCGGCCTTCGAGGGAGAACTGGTCTGGCATGGCCGAAGGATCGGGGCTTCCGCGGGCGAACGCAAGCGCGGGCGGCATCCGGACGCCTCGGCCAGCTTTCCCGCGGCTATCGCACACCCGGCCACGCGATCCACAATCCGCGCGCTGGAGGAGTCCTATGGACGGGCCGTTGGCTGGAGTGCGTGTGCTGGAAATCGGCGGAGGGATTGCGGCGGGGTTTGCCACCCGGTGGATGGCGGGCTTCGGGGCGGATGTCGTCCGCAGCGAAGGGCCGGAGGGCTTGCTCACGCCCGACGAAGCCACCTACCTGCTGGCGGGCAAGCGCCGCATCGCGGCCGACGGGCAAGCGCTGCGAGAGTTGGCCCTCAAGGCAAACATCCTGGTCGAAGACGGGCCGCCCGGCGTCCTGGCCGCACGCGGCTTGGACCCCGCATCGCTACGGGCGGCGAATCCGGCGCTCGTCGGGGTTTCGATCACGCCGTTCGGGCAGTCCGGCCCGTACCGCGAGTTCAGCCACACCAACCTCACGACGCACGCCATGGGCGGGATCCTCTCGCTGACCGGGACGCCGGACCGGGCGCCGCTGGTCAACGGCGGGAGCCAGGCCTATTACCTCGGCGGGCTGAACGGCTTCTCGGCCGCGCTGACGGCGTACTTCGGCGCGCTCGTCCACGGCGAAGGCGACTGGCTCGACATCTCGATGCAGGAATGTGCCGCCGCGATGCCAGAGCTCTATGGCCCGCGGACCGAGGCTTCGACGGGCATGCCCTCGGTCCGCCTCGGAAACCACACCTCGGCCGTCTGGGGCATCTACCCGGTCGCAGACGGCCATGGCGGCGTCTGTTGTCTGGCACGGCAAATCCCGGCGTTCTTCTCGGTGGTTGGCGACCCCGACCTCCTCGACGAGCGCTTTCGCGACCCGACGCAGCGCCTGGCGAACAACGACGAGCTCAGCGCGAAGCTCTACGCCTGGTTCGCGACCAAGACGAAGCAGGAACTGCTAGAGCTCGGCCCGGTGCAAAAGGTGCCGTTCGGCGCGGTCGTCACGCCCGGCGAACTGCTCGCCAACGCCAGCCTCAACGAGCGCGGCTTCTTCGATTCCGTGGAGACGCCCGAGGGCGAGGCGCGCGTCCCTGGCCGGCCCTTCCTCGGGATGCCCTGGCGCTCCGGCACGCTCTCGGCGGCGGGCGCCGACACAGACGCCGTGCTCAGCGATTGGGGGGTGGAACGATGAAACGCCTGCCGCTCGATGGAATCCGCGTCCTCGACCTGACGATGATGTGGGCCGGGCCGTTCGCCACGAAGCTCCTTGCCGAAATGGGCGCGGAAGTGATCAAGATCGAATCGCCGCGCGCCTGGGACAACATCCGCACCCTGATCCCGCAGCCGGGCGTTGCGGACCCGTGGAACTCCTCGTACTACTTCAACGAGTACAACCGGAACAAGAAGTCGGTGACGCTCGACCTGGCCCAGGAGCCGGGCAAGGCGCTCTTCCTCGACCTCGTGGCCCAAGCCGATGTCGTCATGGAAAACTATCGCGCCGACGTGCTCGACAAGCTCGGTCTCGGCTACGAGACGCTCCGCCGGATGAACCCGACCGTCATCCTTGTGAGTATGGCGGGCTTCGGGAAGACCGGCCCGGAACGCGAGAGCGTTGGCTTCGGGCCGATTATCGAACAGCTCGGCGGGCTTGCCTCGTTGACGGGCTATGGCGATGGGATGCCGATGAAGACCGGGATTTCCTATGGAGACCCAGTTGGCGGGATCGCGGCCGCCGGCGCTGTCGCCCTTGCCCTCATCCAACGGCAACGCACCGGGCGGGGCTGCGTCATCGACCTCGCGCAGCGCGAAACGATGGCCGCGATGATCGGAGAAGCCTACGCTGCCGCCTCGCTGCGCGGCGACGACCCCGTCCATCGGGGCAACCGTTCCGCCCGCTGGGCGCCGCAGGGCGTCTACCGCGCCGCGGGCGCGGACCAATGGATCGCGATTTCCTGCACGAGCGATGCCGAGTGGAGCGCGCTCGCCAGGCTTGCCGGCCGCGACGACCTCGGGGGCCTCACGCTCGAAGAGCGGAGCGACCGTCACGACGAACTCGACGCTGCCATCGAGGCATGGACAACGACGCAAGACGCGATGCTCGCGATGCTCGCGCTGCAAGACGCAGGCATCCCCGCTGGCCGTGTGCTCGACACGAAGGACATCCACGACGACCCGCACCTCAACCAGCGCGGCTTCTGGGTCCGGCTGCCCCACCCTCGCACCGCGACGTACCGGCAGTCCGGCGTCGTCTGGCGCTTGGCCGAAGCGAACCCCCACCTTCGCCGCCATGCGCCGCTCTATGGCGAACACACGCGCGAGGTCTTAGGCGACCTGCTCGGCCTGACCGAGGCGGATTTCGGCGAACTCGAGGCGGCCGGGATCATCGCGGACGCGCCCATCAACCCAGGCGTCGGGTGAGCGCTACGGCGCCGCTAGACAGGCGTCGTCACGTCCGAGGGCGTTCGGTGCCAGGACGTCGGCGCGGTTGGGGATACAAACGACCTCCGCTTGGCGGAGCACCCCGCAGCTCGCCTTGCCGGAAAGCCGGAGCATCGCCGTGTAAAACTCGTCGGCGTCACGGGCGGGGAAGGCGAACTTCTGCCGGATCAAGTCGCAGCTGTCGCCGGCAACGGTGGTGTAGCGCTGGCGGACAAGCGGCGGCCCCGCTGGCGTCGGCGTTGGCGTGACCGTGGGCGAAGGAGTGGCGGTTGGGGTTGGCGTAGGCGTCGCGGTTGGGGCGCTGGTCGGCGTCTGGGTCGGCCGAGGGGTCGCAGTGGCGCTCGCCACAGGCGTGGCCGTCGGCGAGGTCGCGGTTGAGGGGCTCGCCGTCGCCGCCGCGGCCGTGGCGGATGCCGCAGCTGCAGGCGTGGGTGTGAGGGCGACCGCAGTCACCGGCTCGTCGTCGTCGCCGTAACCCGCCACCAACGCCCAGATCGCGATGCCGCCCAAGACGACCAGGACCGCGCCGAGCGCGCCAGCCACCCAGAGCAGGGCGTTGCGCCGCCGGCCTGGCGGCCTTGAAGGCGGCCAAGGTGCGGGCATCTCCCATTCCACGGGGTCCGGGAGACGCACGATAGGCTCCCCACGCGGCCCGTGGTTGCTCTTCATGCCGGTGCGGTCTGGCATCTGTTATCCATTATCGACCACGCGTCCACCCAGCCAAAGCGCGAGGGTGCGGAGGCGGGCCAGCGCGGGGCGTGGCCAGCTCTTGAGTGGCCTTACCCCCGCGGGAGCCCGAGGCCGCGTGTCGCGATGACGCCGCGCTGGATTTCGCTCGTGCCGCCCGCGATCGTCGCGGAAACGCCAGCGAGGTAGTCCCGCGTGTAGCGCCCACTGTGATACGAGCCCGGCCCTTCGTGCACCTGTCCGGCCATCCCGAGCGTCTTGATCGCGACCAGCCCGCACCTCTGGCGGAGCTCGGACGAGAAGAGCTTGGCCGCCGAAGCCTCGCGATTCGGGATTCTCCCGGCGGCCTGCATCGAGGCGATCGAGTACGACAGCATCGTCCCGACGAGGCAACCCGTGTACAAGTCGGCGACGGCGTGGCGGGACTCTTTGGGGAGCGCCTTGCCGTCGAAGTCCTCCCGCAGGTCATCGAGGAAGCGCCGGATGCCAGCGAAACCAGCGATGCTCGATCGCTCGAAATCCAGCGTCGCGGCCGCGTGATACCAGCCCCGGTTTTCTTCGCCGACCATGTTCTCTTTCGGGATGCGGACGTTGTCGAAGAACACTTCGTTGAAGCTGTGGATCTCCGCCATGTTCACCAGCGGCCGGACGGAGACGCCGGGGCTCTTCATGTCGAGGATGAAGGTGCTCAGGCCCTTGTGCTTCGGTGCGTCCGGGTCCGTCCGCGCCACGAGCCAGCCGTAGTCGCTGCGATGTCCGTCGGAGGTCCAGATCTTCTGGCCGTTCACCACGTAATCGTCGCCGTCGCGGATGGCGCGCGTCTGGAGCGATGCGAGGTCGGACCCGGCGCCCGGTTCGCTGAAGAGTTGGCAATAGTAGCCCGTGCCGCTCGTGATCGAGGTGAGGTGCTTCTGCTTCTGCTCCTCCGTCCCATAGAGGATCAGGATCGGGCCAACGTAGAACACGCCCCGGCGGTGCGCCCCGATCGGCGCCTTCCAGTAGGACACCTCTTCGTTGAAGATCACCTGCTCCATCACGCCCATGCCGGCCCCGCCATATTGACCGGGCCAGGCGAGGGCGATCCAGCCCTTTTCGGCGAGCTTCTTCGAAAAATCTGGCGACCAGCCCGTTTCGCCGCGCATCCGGTCGTCCGCCTTGCCGGACTTCTCCGGAGGCAGGTGTTCGTGGATGAAGCTGCGCACTTCGTTCCGGAAAGCGTCGTGTTCAGGGGCAAACGTGAGGCGCATGGGCCTGGTCTCCTGGGGATGTCGGGCGGAGAGCGCCGCCGGCGCGGATTCTACGCGTCAGCGGGCCGCGCGCCCCTTGGTTTACCAAGGATGCCCGTCGATCGCTTCGGCGACTTCGAAACACCAGGCCGCCATCGTGGTCAGGCCGGCGGAGAGACACCAGAGGCCGACATCCACGCAGCGCACGAGCGTCCATTCCGTCGCGAGGGCGGCGTCCGCCTCGGCCGCCTCCACGGCGATGGCGAACTGCTCGGCGAACCCGAGCCCCTCCGAAGCCGCCGCCCGGTTGTAGAACAGTTGCGCGAGCCCGAACTCCGGGTCGCCGACGACGACTTTGGGGTCGACCACGAGCCACGGCTCCCGCGTCCCGGCGAGGACGTTGTCGTAGTGCAAGTCCCAGTCCACCAGCAAGCTGGCCCGGACGGGGATGGTGGTCGCCTCGATGGCGCGCTCCAAGACCGGTCGCGGGAACGGCTCGCCGAACTCCGCCCAGCGCTCCGGGATGAGGCGGCGGATGGCCGCGAGCCGGTCGTCCATCGTTTGGAAGCCCGTGCCAACGGCGGGGATTGCCAGCCGTCGCATCAACCGGGCCGCCACGCTGATCGCCTCGCGGGCCGGCGCCGTCGCGAGCGTCCGCGTGTGGTCGAGCCGCTCCAAGAGCATCGCCCATGTCTCGTGGTCGGCCTCCACCAGGCGGACCGCACCGTCGCCGTCCCAGGCCGCGAGGGCTGGGGCCCCTCCGGCTGAGTCGTCGTCGGGATAGGAGACCTTGAGGGCGAAGGGCTCCGCGCCGCGGCGCACCGGCACGACGACGCCGACGTAGCCGTGCATCGGGGCGCCCTCGACCGCCAACTTCCAGCGCTTGCAGAGCGACTCAACGACGCCAGGCAACGCCGCGACCCAAGCGCGGCCGGTATCGCCCTCACGGGCGATCGTGCTGGCGGCGAAGGCCTCGGGGACGACAATCACCGCGCGCGGGCCAGCAGCAGAAGACGGACCGCGCGCGCCGCCACCCAAGCCGCGAAGGCCGAGGCCAAGATGAGCGGGACGAGCGCCGATGGGTCGGGGATCCGGACGAAGCGTGCCGCGCCATCGCGGATTTCGATGTACCCGAGCGGCGTCGCCTGAATCCCGCCGCCACCACCACCGCCTTCGCCGAATTCGGGCCGAGGCGACGAGTCTCCCTCGCCTTCAGCGCCTTTCGCCGGACGCTTCATCGCCATTCCCGACCCGCCCCCGCCCCCGAACCCCCAACGCACCTTCGCGACCGGGATCACCGTCACCCCATCTTGCCGGACGGGCTCCCCAAACAAGGCGGACGCCGAGGCGGTGGCGCCGAGACGTTCGGCGATCCGCTGGAGCAACCCTTCAGGTTGGCCGGTCGCGGCCGCACGGGCGGCTTCGAACGCATCATCGACGGATTCCGGCATCTCACCCTCCATCGGGCGGCGGGGTAGGCACGGCAAAGCCGTCCTTACAACCCTTCCATGCCCGAGACCTGCCTCCAGGGTACCATCGCTGGCAATGCCCAGACCGATCGCCGCCGTGCTCACGCTCGGGTGCAAGCTCAACCTCGCCGACTCGGAGGCTATCGCGCGGCGGCTAAGCGAGGCGGGCTTCGCCGTCGTCGACGCGCCGTGTGCGGCCGACGCGTTCGTGATCAACACCTGCTCCGTCACCCACGTCGCCGACCAGAAATCGCGCAAGCTCGTCCGTTCGATGCGGCGCTTGGCTCCCGGCGCGACGGTCGCGGTGACCGGGTGCTTTCCGCAATCCGCCGGAGAGGCCGCCGTCCGGGAGCTTGGCGCCGACCTCGTTGCCGGGACGCGCGAAGCCGACCAGGCGGGCCTCGTGGCCGCCATCGCCGGCCGCGCCGGAACGACGACGCGGGGGAGCGCCGCCGGCGAGCGCGGGACCACCGGGCTCCACGTGCGGGCGTTCATCAAGGCCCAGGAGGGCTGCAACGACGTCTGCGCGTTCTGCATCGTGCCCCAGACGCGCGGCCGCGAGGAGTCGCGCGATATCACGAGCGTCGCCCGCGATGTCCAGCTAGCGGTCGATCGGGGCGCGCGCGAGGTCGTGATTACGGGCACGCAGCTCGGCGCCTGGGGCCGCGACCTGCCGGTCCCGCTCAAGCCGCACCACCTGATCGGCGGCCTGCTCGAACGGACGGACGTCGCGCGCATCCGCTTCAGCTCGCTCCAGCCCCAGGACATCACGGCCGAGCTGCTCGGGCTCTGGCAGGACCCGCGCCTGATGCCCCACTTCCATCTCGCGCTCCAATCGGGGAGCGACGCAACGCTCTCGGCGATGCGACGGCGCTACAGCCGTGACGAGTTCATCGACGCGGCCACGCGGATCGCAGCCGCCGTTCCGGCGGCCGCCATCACCACGGACGTAATCGCCGGCTTCCCGGGCGAATCCAAGGCAGACTTCGAGGCGACCCTCGATCTCTGCCGCGAGGCCGGGTTCGCCCGGATCCACGCCTTCCCCTATTCGCCACGGGCCAAGACGCTGGCCGCCCGGATGCCAGACCAGATCGCGCCGGATGAAAAGCAGCAGCGGATGGCCCGGCTCCTCGCGCTCAGCGGGGAGCTCGCCAGCGCGTTCGGGGACCGGTTCGTGGGCGCGCTCCGGCCCGTCCTCTGGGAGGAGCTGCGGAGCGGAGCCCACGGCCCGGAGCTGTTCGGCCACACCGACAACTATCTGCCAGTGTCCGCCGCCGGCGACGCCGCCCTCGTAAAGGAGGTCACCCCGGTGCGGCTCCACCGGGGCGCGGACGGGGCGCTCCGTGGGGAAGCCATCTCAGCGGACGAGGTGGCCCGATGACCGGCGTGCGCGGCTTCCTGGCGGCCTACAGCCTCCTCTTCCTTGCACTCTGTGCCTTGCTCATCGCCCTCGCCTGGGACCAAGGGCGCCAGCTCGACCTCGGCCTCGGCGATTGGAATCTCCGCGCCTTCATCACAGCTGGCAACGCGGAGAAGTGGGCGTTTACGGTGCTGATGGCGCTCCTCGGGCTGATGGCGCTGGCCACCTTCGCCCTCGCGGTGACGCCCCAAGCACGGGGGCGGTCGGCCCAGCGGTTCAAGGTCCGCCACGCCGACGGCAGCTGGCTCGAAGTCGACACGGAGGCACTCGAACGGATGGTCGAAACAGAAGTCCTCGGCCTCCCCGACGTGATGGCAGCGGAGGTCTACATCCAATTCTTCGACAAGCGGGTCTTCACCGAGGTCGATGCGGCCATCGCCCCAGCTGCGAACGTGAGCTATATGACGCAGGCGATCAGCTTCGCCGTGGCGCGCGTGCTTGGCGACCAGGTCGGCCTCCAGTTGGTCCGGAGGCCGTCGATCACCTTCCGTTTCGAGGACCCAGCCCCTCCGGCGACCTCGCCCGCCCCTCGCGGGCTCTCGTTCGACCCTCCAACCCCGGAGCGCGCGGATGTCTGAGCAACCAGCCTTGTTGGCGCCCACCCCCGGCGAGCTGCCGTGGGTGCTGGAGTCCCTCCTCTTCGTCGCCGACGAGCCACAGCCGGTGTCGACGCTGGCGGCGGCCTGTGGCGTCTCCGAAACCGCCGCCCGCCGGGCGCTCGGCCGCCTGCGGGACGACTACGAAGCCCGCGGCCTCCGCCTGATGGACGACGGCCAGCGCTTCCAAATCGTCACAGCGCCGGAGCATGGGCCCTACATCGACGCGTTCCTCGGGCGGATCAAAGGGGAACGGTTGACGCGCGCGGCACTCGAAGTGCTGACGATCATCGCCTACAAGCAGCCCTGCTCGCGCTCTGAAATCGAGGCGATCCGCGGCGTGAACAGCGACAAGCTCGTGGCCACCCTCGAAGGTCGCGGCCTCGTCGAGCTCGCCGGGACGTCCGACGGCCCCGGCCGGGCGAAGCTCTACCGCACGACGATGCGCTTCCTCGAGCACTTCGGCATCGCGAGCCCCAAGGACCTGCCGCCCCTCCCGGAGCCGGAGCCGTTGGAGACGGCGGAGCCGCTCTAAGGGTGCGTGGCGTCGTTAGGGGTGCGAATTCCGGGCCTGTTTCGGTGTTGGAGAGCAGCGCCTGAAGGTGGTGCCAGGGACCGGTCGCGACGCGCCCGCCCTCACCCATGCCCCCTTCTCCCGACTTCGCGGAAGAGGGGAGTTTATGTCTTGCAGTTAACACATCTTCTTCGGGCACCGGCGGCGATGCCACTGCGCGGTGCTCGCCCAATCCGCCGGGACGCGCGCTTGAATACCCTGAGCTGCACCCGGCGCGGCCTGCGCAGCGCCGTCCCGACGCGGTACGCTGGCTCCGATGCTTGTAGGAGTGCTCTCGATCCACCTGGCCATCCCGGCCGACACCCTCAAAGAGAAGCGCACGGTCGTGAAATCCGTGCTCGAACGCGTCCGGCACCGCTTCAACGCGGCCGCCGCCGAAGTCGATGCGCTCGACGACCCGGGCCACGCGCGCCTCGCGATCTGTTGCGTCTCGAACGAGGCCAAGCACCTAGATTCGCAGCTCCAGACGATCGCGAACGCGGTCCAGGAGTGGCGGCTCGACGTCGAGGTCCTCGCGATCGAGACCGAAATCTTGACGATCTGAGGCAAACGAAGAAGGGCGCCACGAGGGCGCCCTTCTTCGTTGTGGCTGCACTCGGGCCGGACTACGGCCCCTGGAGGACCGTCCACTGGACCTGGCTGAGTACGGCGATCCAGTAAACGAAGGTCGTCCTCAACGTCGTGAAGTCGTTCGCGCCTGGCACGTTCCCGGCGTTCGGGAAGTTCGCCAACCAGCACTGCGACGTGCCCGACGGGCAGCCAACACCGTCAGGCGACCACCGGTAGATGACGCTCACACTGGCGAGGATGTTGTTCGTTGCGGGCACATCGGGCGATTCGAGGCCCTTGAGCGCATCCTGGACGGTCATGTTGTCCTTGCCGGCCCACGCGACCAGCGTCCAGCGGAAGAAGAGCGTCAGGGTCGTCGTCGTCGGCCCGCTGGTGTAGGAGAAGTCGTTGCCCGTGCCGTCGGTCGAGGATGTCCCTTCGGGGGTCTTGACGGTCACCTGGACGGTGCCCGTGGTGGCACGAAGCGGGGCCGTTACCACGATAGTCGTCGAGTTGGGCTGGCTGAACGAGGTCACCAAGACGTTGTCGAACTTGACCTCGGTCGCGCCGTTGAAGTTCGTGCCCGTGATCGTCACCGAGATCGACGAGCTGTTGATCGGTCCGGTGTTGGGCGAGAGGCCAGTCACCGTCGGCAGGTTGGCGTTCACGTAGGTGAAGTCGTTTGCGTCGTTCGCGGTGTTGTTGGAACCGCCGGCCGTCGTCACGACGACTTCGACCTTGCCAGCGGTCTTCGCCGGCGCGATGACCTTGATCTGCGTCGCGGTGTTGCTGTTGGCGACGATCGACGCGTTCGTCCCGCCGAAGGTGACGCTCAGCGCACCGCCGAGGTTCGTGCCGTTGATCGTGACCTCAATGTTGGCCGTGCTCGCAGCACCGCTGCTCGGCGAGAGGCTCGTGATGGTCGGCGCCGCACCTTGCGCGGTGAAGGTGAACTTAGCGGCACTGGAGATGGGGCTGGTCTGGGAGCCGCAGGTGACGCGGACATCCACGGTGCCGGGGCCGATGCTCGTCGGCGTGATCGCGTCGTATTTCGTGGTCGGTGTGGCGGCGTCGCGGTTGGCGACGGCCGTGACATCGCCAAACTTGACTATGCAGCTATTCGACGAGAACCCCGAGCCCGTGATGGTGACGAACGTCACTTGGCCGGAGGGGCCGCTCGAAGGCGA
>JBJXFX010000046.1:0-43267 GCA_046152925.1 Dehalococcoidia bacterium | reverse complement strand
TCGCGGATGACCTGCGCGCTGTACCCCAGCGTGCTCTCTGGATGCGGGTAGTCGCTCGCCCAAATCGCCTTGCCGTGGCCGATGTCGTCGATCAGCTTCATGCCGATTGGGTCTTCCTGGAAGGTGGCGTAGCAGTTCTGCCACCAGTAGTAGCTCGGCAGGTTCGCAAGCTTCGGGTTGCACTCGGTCTCGAAATCCCGGTAGATGCGGTCGGCATCGAACAGCGCAGCGGGCACCCAATGGACGCCGCCTTCGGTGAACACGACCTTGAGCTTCGGGTGCCGTTCGAGGATCCCTGAGAAGGTCATGAGCCCGAAGAGGCGCCGGAAGGGCGCGAACTGCTGCATCTGGAACGTCCCCAGCGCGCCGAGGCCGCGTGTCTGGACGTTCTCGCCGATGTGGAAGCTGATCGGGTAGCCGCTCTCCTCGATGGCGTCCCACATCGGCTCCATCGCCCGCGAGTTGTAGAACACGCCGGGCGGCGTCGACGGGATCTCCATCGCCTTGTAGCCGAGCGCCTTGAGCTCCTGGAGGTTGTCCTTCGCCTTCTCCGGATCCCACCAATTGAGGATGCCCACACCGTAAAGCCGCGACGGCGCGACCTTGCAGTAGTCGCTCAGCCACTCGTTGTACGCCTTCATGCAGGCCTCGCGCAGTTCGAGGTCCTGGAGGCCGGCGAGCGAGAGCGTGCGCTGCGGAAAGATGACCTCCTTGTCCACGCCCTCGGCGTCGAGGTCCTTGAGGCGGAGGTCGGCGTCGCGCATGCCGGGGCGGCCTTCCACGAGCATCGTGTTCAGGCCGGGGACATCGAGCAGCCGGCCTTCGGCCTCGAGGTGGCTAAAGCCGTCGGCGTCGTAGTAAAGCTTGGGCGCGCGGTCCTGGAAGCGGGCCGGGAGGCGGTCCTTCCAGAGGTCCTCGGTCTCCATGATGTGGCTATCGGCGGAGACAACGACCGTGCCAGCCGGCAACGGGCGCCCCTGAGGCGGGATTTCGCGCTCACGGGGCCAGGCGATGGTGGTGCCAGCGGCGGACGGGACGGTGATCGGGGCTTGCAGCAGTGCCATAACGGTCGTTCGCTCCGGGCGAAGGATGTTGGTCGGGAGTATAGCAGCCGGGCGGTCACACGTGGGCGTCCCCTGATCGCGAGCGCACGAACCATTCGACGGCGTCTATGGTGCTTTGGAGATGCCGCTCTACCTGACACTCCCAAACAACACAGACGCGCCACCCGGACTCGGCAAGAAGCCGTTCGTGTTCAGCTTGTCTGCGCACGTTTCGTGCCAGTTTCGGCGTCCAATAGTCGACGTTGGTTGAGGGCAATCGCCCCTCTCGGCAGTCAACATGCTGATGCCAGAAGCAACCATGCACAAACACGACTGCGCGGAACTTAGGAAAGACCATGTCGGGTTTCCCCGGAAGCCGCCTCACGTGAAGACGAAAGCGGAGGCCGCGACGGTGGAGGCCAGATCGCATTTGACCACTCGGGCTTGGTGCGTTCCGACCGAATGGCGCACATCATGTTGCAAGACCGATGTTCAGAGCTGAGCTTGCCCACCACGCGGCCTAGCCTTGGCCCTCGAACTTGCTTTTGAGCCAGTTGAAGATGGCGATCTGGTCGCGCCGGGGTGCCCGCTGTACTACGACCAGGAGCTTGAGAGCGCTTGCTTGATGGGACAGCGGTGGTGTCGCGGTGGTCCCTGACTCTGGCTGCTCCGAAGACCTCGATCCCGGCTCAGAGTCTGACACCGACTCGGCACAGATCGTGCAGATCGCTTGGTAGTCAGCCGCCTCCGAAGTCTGACGACCCGGAATCTTCGCCACGAGCAACTTTGTGCGCTCAGTCGGAATGAGCACGTGCTGTCGTCCCGCCTTCGAACCGCAGCTCCGACAGGTGGCGAGCGCGCGTTCGAGCACGTCCCGCCTCAGCTGTAGTGAAACATCAGACATAAACCGAGTCCTCGCGGCGGAATCCTATCGCGGGCGCCACCTGGTGAGAGCCTCTAGGGCGGCCCGGCTCACGTAGGTTCGCCGGTCGCCTCGGCGGCGAAACCCACCGAGCTCCTTGGAGGCGATCAGGCGAAAGAGCGTCCGGCGTGAGATGCCGAAGGTTGCTGAGGCAGCGTCCATGTCCATCAGATCATCGGGCTGGTTGTCTTCTGCGTCAAACTGTGCCAATATGTGTCACCGATGGTTGGCTGAAGAGCGTGATTGAAGAACGGACCGAACTGCGAATGGCGGATTTCTCGTGCACCCTCCGCCTCGTGCTCGCCGGACCGTCTACCGACTGGGCGAAGGGCGACTTGCCGCTCCCGGCTGCAGCTGTAGCGGTCGCGGTGGCCGACTTCGTGATCTCCCGCGCACCTACCGCGGTCTTCCGGCCGGTGATCGACGAGTCAGTCGCTGAACTCCTAGCGGCGAACGATGACCTATTCCATGCGCTGTTTGGGTGAGCTACTCGATACGTGACCCCTTTGTGAGATTGTGGCGCGAGCAAAGTATGCGCACGTTGTCCGTCGACAGGCTGGTCCCGCCCTTGGAGTATGGCAGCTCGTGATCGTAGTGAAGGTCAGATTGAGAACCGCATAACACGCAGCGACCACGATCACGCTTGTACACAAACTGCTTGATCCACGTCGGAATGGCTCGCCTGGATTCGCCGGGGGAGATGTCCGGTTCGCCGAAATCATCGTCGGACATCGAGAGGACAAATCGAAACATCTTTCGCGTTCCGTTGGATTCGTATGTGTAGTCTTGTAGCAAAAACGCTCCGACATACGTCCATATGCCCTTGCGGACCTTGTCATATGCGTGGAAGCGAGCCGCTGGAACCTCGAACGCCTTGTGCCTATCCGTCCAGCTCGCAAACTTCCCGTTTTCTGTGAGCGCTCCAGAAGGGCTATGACGGGGCTGGTCTCGGAGTTTGGGGTCGGGGAGGCCCCGTGTGCGTGGGCCGTCGTGGCCCTCGTAAACGAGTCGGCCAGCGGGATCGAGCACATCCTCGTACGGCGCGTTCGGCCGCTGCGACATGAGGATGACTCCGTGCCCGGGGGGCTCCACGAAGATCATTCCCCTCTGGAGCGGTCGGCGCTCACGGTCACACATTTCGCTGTACGTCAGGACGGAGCCAGGCGAGGTCATCGTTCAACCCGAAAGAGAATGTGATCCATCGGAACAGTACGGCACCCCCCTAGTCTGATTCATCACCAGAGCACGGAACAGTGGAAGCGCTGACGCGTCATCCATTTCGTGCCACAGCGCTTCTTCCAGTCCGTCGACGCCCCCACAATGGCCCGGCAGCAGGAGGCAGGACATGGGAAACAGGCTCGAAGGCAAGGTCGCGGTGGTCACCGGTGGGGCAAGCGGGATCGGCGAGGGCACGGTCCGGCTCTTCGCCGCTGAGGGCGCGAAGGTCGTCATCGCCGACATCCAGGACGCGCGCGGCGAAAAGCTCGCCGAAGAGCTCGGCACCGCCACCGCGTACGCCCGCTGCGATGTCTCCCAGGAGGCCGATGTCGCCGCCGCCATCGACCAGGCCGTGCGCAAATGGGGCCGTCTCGACTGCATGTACAACAACGCCGGCTTCGGCGGCGTGGGCGGCCCGATAGACGAGCTCGACATGGCTGCCTACGACCAGACGATGGCCGTCCTCCTGCGCGGCGTCTTCTGCGGGATCAAGCACGCGGCGCGCGTCATGAAGGCGCAGGGCAGCGGGAGCATCATCAGCACGGCGAGCGTCGCTGGCGTCGGCGCGATCTTCGGGCCCCATACGTACTCGGCGGCCAAAGCGGCCGTCATTCACATCTCCAAGACGGTCGCAGTCGAGCTCGCCGAGCACAACATCCGGGTGAACGCGATCTGCCCTGGTGGCATCGCGACGCCGATCTTCGGCAAGGGGATGGGCCTCAACGCCGAGCAGGCCGACGCCACGGTCGAGGTGATGAAGGGCGTGCTCGCGCAGGGCCAGCCGATCAAGCGGTCGGGGTTGCCGAACGACATCGCGGAGGCCGCGCTCTGGCTCGCGAGCGACGCCTCGAGCTTCGTCACCGGGCAAGCGCTGGTCGTCGATGGCGGGATCACGCTCGCGGCCGGCGGGATGTGGGCGAACCGCCAGGGCACGCCCGAAGAGCGCCGCGCGCGCATGGCGGCCGCCTTCGCGGGTGCGGCCCAACAAGGGTAAACAGGAGTCGCATCCACCGCGATTAACCCCCGGCAGCAGCCTCGGCCACCGGCGTCACTGGACGCACCTCGGCCTCGGGCATCGACCGCATCCGCCGGAGCGCAGGCTGCGTCAGGAAGAGCAGCAGCGCCGAAATGCCAAACGTGATGCCGCAGACCACGTACCACGTGTCCGCCCCGACCACGTCCGACATTTCGCCTGCGAGGAGCGCGCCGATCGGCATGCCACCGGCCATACACATCGTGTAGATCGCCATCACGCGTCCCATGATCGGCGCTGGCGTGTGCGCCTGGATGAGCATCAGGTTGAGGTTTTGGAAGAAGCCGGCGTTGAAACCAGTCACGAACAGGAGGATCGCCGCGATCGTGTAGGTCGGCGAAAGGCCCGTGAGCGTGTTTAGCGTCCCGCCGACGATCAGCGTGCAGGCGAATGCGAGCCCGGCCTTCTCCAGCCGCCCGCGCGACGCGAGAAAGAGCGAAGTCGAGAGCATCCCGAAGCCCATCAGGCCGAAGAGCCAGGCCGCCTTTCGCCCGCTCGCGCCCCATTCGTCGAAGGCGAGCTTCGGCAGGAGCGCCTGGAAGGTCCCGGCCATCACGAGGGCCGTCATTAGGAGCGCGATGAGCAGCGTGCGCACCCCTTCGTGATGGCGGATGAAGGTGAACCCTTCGCGCAGCTCGCCGACGATGTCCCGCTTGGTCGTCAGGGCCATGTTGGGCACGCGGAGCGGGATTAAGGCCAGGAGCCCGAGCGCGAGCAGCCCGGCCTGCGCCCAAAACGCGCCCGTGACTCCCCAGTTCGCGATGATGTCGCCCAGGACGAACGGCCCGGCGATGGACGAGACGTTTTGTCCGAGCCCCTGAAGCGTGATCGCGTTGAGGAGCCGCTCTTTCGGGACGAGCGACGGCACGATCGACGAGCGCACGGGTTGTCCGAACGCCACCGTGACGCCGAGGAGCATCGCGAGCCCGACATAGGCTGAAACCGGCGCATCGCCCGACCGCACGACGAGCGCGGTCACCGCGGTGATCACCAGGGCGGAGCCTTGGCTCGCAAAGAGGAGGAAGCGGCGGTTCATCCGGTCTGTGAGCGCCCCAGCCGGAAGCCCGAAAACGAGCACCGGGATGCCGAGCGCGAAGCTGAGCAGGCCGATCGTCCGTCCGCTGTTTCCAAGCTCGGAAATCACGAGCCAGGTGAACGTGAACTGCCGGATCGACTGGGAGAGGGCGAAACTGAAGCTGTTCAGCCAGAGGAAGGTGAACGGAGCGGACTTAAACGCGGAGAATGTTTGCAGCGACAGGCCACGGCGTGGTGGGGCGGCCGGCGCCTCATTCGTTAACGTGGCCATAACTTTCCGCATGCTACACGGAAATTCCGCACTGTCACGTTGCAAAAGTGAGCGGAAAGACGCGATCACGTCTTTAAGGTGGACGTGGCCGGAACGCATCCTGGTGAGGACGCAAGGCAGCGACCGCTTTGCCGGTGTAGCCTGCCGCCATCGACACGACCGCAACCCTCTTTGCGACGAAGGCGCTCCGTACCTTCGGCGACGGGATGATGGCCATCCTCATCGCCCGCTATGCCGACACGATTGGACTCTCCGGAATCGAAGCCGGGGCGATCGGCACCGCCGCACTCGTCGGCACGGCGCTCGCCACCTTCCTCGTCGGGCGCTATACGGAGCGTCTCGGGCGTCGGCGGGTGCTCCTTTGGGGGGCGATCCTCGCCGCGGCGACCGGGCTCGGCTACGCGGCGAGCACGGCCTTCCTCCCGCTGCTCGCCGTGGCCTTTCTGGGCACAGCCAACCCGACTTCGGGCGACGTCTCGGCCTTCCTCCCGGTGGAGCAGGCGATCCTCGCCCAGGAGGCGCCCGCTGCTAGGCGCGTGACGCTGTTTGCTTGGTTCAACGTCGCAGGTTCGCTGGCCGGCGGGCTCGGGGCGCTGGCGAGCGGCCTCACGGGGCTGCTCGGCCCGGCGGGCCTTTCCGCTGCAGGCGAAATCCGGTGGTTCTTCGCTGGCTACGCGTTCGTCGGGATCGCGACGCTTTGGGCCGTCGCCCGCCTCCCGCAGACGGTGGAGCTTCGCCCGCAGAGCGCTGGCGGGACGCGGCCCGGGCTTGGCCGATCGCGGCGGCGCGTGTTCGGGCTGGCCGGCCTCTTCGCGACGGACTCGTTCGCCGGCGGCCTGATCGTCCAGAGCATGATCGCGCTGTACCTGCTCCGCGAGTTCGACCTCGACCCCGCCGTCACCGGCGCCGTCTTCTTCCTCACCAGTTGGCTCCAGGCGGCGTCGTTCCTGCTCTCGGCCAGGCTCTCGCTCCGCTTCGGCCTCGTGAACACGATGGTCTTCACGCACTTGCCCTCGAACGCGCTGCTCGCGCTGGTCGCCTTCGCACCGACGGCGCCGCTCGCAATCGCGGCTCTGGCGGCGCGTTCGTTTCTTTCGCAGATGGATGTCCCGCCGCGCCAGGCGCTCGTCGTCTCGGTGGTGGAGCCAGAGGAACGCGCGGCGGCGGCGGCCTACACAGGCCTGACGCGCAGCCTCGCCTCGACGCCCGGCCCGAGCGTGGGCGGGGCGCTGCTCGGCGTCTGGGGCGGCGCCCCGTTCGTCGTCTGCGCCGGGTTGAAGTCCGCCTACGACCTCGCGCTTTGGGCGAGCTTCCGCAGGGTCGAGCCCCGAAGCTGAGCCCCGCCTTTCTCGCGGTTGCGTATACTCAGGCCACTTTCGAGCAGGGAGGCGCGCCACCGTGTCAAAGCCGGACGAACTCCAGACCGTCGACCAAGTCAGCTTCTTCGACCCCCAGACGAACTCGAACCCCTACCCCGCGTACGAGCTCTTGCAGCAGCAGTGCCCGGTCTACCGGATGCCCGAGACGGGCGCCTACATGGTCTTGCGCTACGACCACGTCCGCGAAGTGCTCCGCGACCACACCACCTTTTCGAACCACCCGGCCACCAACCCCGCCCGGAGCGGGCGGGACGATGTCCAGGCGGTCTTTAAGGAACGCGGCTGGGAGCACGTGAAAACGCTCCAGCGCACCGACCCGCCCGAGCACCTGCGCTACCGGCGGCTGCTGGACCGCGTGTTCACGGCCGCGCGTGTCCAAGAAATGACGCCGTACATCGAAAGCGTCGCCGCCGAACTGATCGACAAGTTCATCGACGACGGCGAGTGCGACTTCAACAGCCAGTTCGCGATGCCGATGCCTGGGACAATCATCGCCGAATCGTTGGGACTCGGCCGCGACGAGATCGTCCGCTTCAAGCGCTGGGCCGACGCGATGCTCAACGTGAGCTACGGCAAGGGCCCCCTGACCCACGAAGAAGTGCTCGCGAACGCCGAGATCGAGCTCGAATGCCAGCACCACCTCGCGAAGATCTTCGAGGCGCGGCGGCTCGAACCGACCTCGGACCTCATGTCCCGGCTCGTCCACGCGCACACCGCCGACGAACAGCCCCTCACCATGCACGAACTGCTCAACCTCATGCACCAACTGATCACGGGCGGCTTCGAGACCACGCAGAGCGCGATTAACCACGCGATGTGGTCGCTGATCCGCTTCCCCGAGCTCCAAGAGCGGCTCCGTGCCGACCCCTCGCAGGTGCGGCAGTTCGTCGAGGAGGCGCTTCGCTTCGAAAGCCCCGTCATGTTTCTCTTCCGCACCACCACGCGCGACGCCGACCTCGGCGGGACGGTTATCCCCCAAGGCTCGACCGTCATGGTCGGCTTTGGCCCCGCGAACCGCGACGCCGACCGCTTCGGTTGCCCGCACCAATTCGACATGGACCGCGAAGACCTCAACGGCCACATGGCCTTCGGCAACGGCGTCCACTACTGCGTCGGTGCAATGCTCGCTCGCCAGGAGATGGCCACGTCATTCACCCAGCTCCTCGACCGGCTCGACAAGATCGAACTCGCCCAACCGCTGCCCGACCCAGTGCACTGGTTCAGCCTCACGTTTAAGCCGATGCACGACTTCCGGATCAAGTTCCAGAAGCGCCACTGAGCCGGCTCACCCCAGCGGGACCGTCGGGATCCCCGCCGCGACGCCGTCGAACTTCGCGAGCGCCCGCTTCACCACCTCCTCAACCTCTTCGGCGAGGAGGTGGCGCGCGGCGACGAGACGCGCCGCACTATCGCGGACCTGCGCTTCGTACTCCTGGCGGGATGGATAGCGCTCAGTGAGCGACGGACGCACGTCGCTGGCCGTGGCGCGCCGGGATTCGTCTGCCGCGAACGGGAAGGTCGAGCCGATGTAACGGATGATCTGGTCCTCCGCGCCCATCAAAGGATGGCGCGGGTTCCAGCCCGTGTACGTGGCCACAGGGACGGTTATGTCTGGCAATCGGACCCCGGCGAGCTCGTTGCCATCCGCGTCGACCGAGGAAACGAATGCCGGGAGGCGGCCGGCAGCGGTCCCCGGCCAGGCGCCGATGCCCTCGGCCGCCCCCGGTCCGAGGTCGAGCGCGGTTGGGATCGCTCGCAACTTCCCCGCAGCCGGACGCGTTACGCCAGGGATCGCGAGCTGGTCGAGCACCGCGCTGCGCTCGACGAGCGTCCCTTCGCGGAACGTCGGGACGGCGCTCGGCGGCGGCTCGACCCCACGAAGCCACTGGTCGAGGTTCACTAGGGCCGCCCGCGCAGCCGGTCGCCAGTCGAGCGCGTTCATCCAGTGGGCCGCGTGCGCACCCTCCGGGATGGGGAGCTTTGACAGCAGCGGCCAGATACCAGGCCCATGCTGACCGCCCGCGACCAGGTAGACCCGCGTCTCGGCCGGGAGGTCGAGGTCCCGTGGGCCGTCCGGCGATGCATGGACCAGCCACGCATCGCCGCGCCAATACTCCGAAGACGAATTCACTGCCACCACTTTCGGCAGCCCGCCGAGCGCCCGCTGCCGGTCGAGCAGGCCGGGACGGCCGCCATCGGGCTCATCTGCCCACGGCGGCAGGTGCCCGAAGCCCGGCGTCACTTCGACCGACGGCTGCGCGAAGCGATGATTGAACTCGCCACGCCGACCACCCGCGACCACGGGCATGACACCATCGAACACCTGGCGGCCCGCCTCGTCGCGATTGAGCCCGTGGGAGAGGAACGTCCGGAGGAAGCGCCCGCTCTGGCTGACGCCGAAGCCCAAGGTCCGTTCGATCCGGCCCGCCGCGGGGCTTGCCGGGTCATCGCGAAGGGCGGCCACAAAGTCGCGGACGGCAATCAGCCCCGTCCCGGCCACCGGACAGCGGTCGGTCGTATAGAACACGTCGTACACGTTGCCCGGCGCGAAGCCGCCCTCGATCCAGAGGCTCTCGCGGTCGGGGATAACCTCGCCGCCTTCGACGCGTGCGAACCGCCAGCTGGTGCGCGGCGCCTCGACGCGCGGGCCATCCGGCCACTCCTGGATCGTGAGGCGGGCGCCGGGCTCGTCGACGTCCGCGGCAGGGTACGTCGCGAACGTTACGGCGCCCGTCGTGCCATCGCAGAGCCGGACCGACGCGGCAGGCGTGTTTCGGATGACCTGCACCTGGACGTCGCCGCGAAACGGCTGGCCATCCGCGTCGACGGCCTGCGGCGCCGCGAGCCCAAAGAGCCCGGCGACTCGGGGCACATCCCACTGCCATCCGCACCACGCGACGGTGAAGCCGTGGCGGAAGAGGAAGCCGTTCGCGGGCGGCAGATCGTCGACCGGTTCGAGCGGCGGGATACGGTTGTTCAGAAAGACGAGCGCGGTCGGCCCGCCCCGGTTCGCCACGTCGAAGAGCAGCGTCCCGTTGCCGCCGCCCGGCGTCGCAGGTTGGAGCACCGTGAAGTCGGCCTCGAAGTGCACCAAGCCGTTGCGGCCCCGCTCCGCGTGCCTGAGGTCGACAATCTGGGCGTTGGCCTCGTGGCTCGGGTCGACGGCGAAGTGGGCGACGCCATCGACCCGTTCGAAGGGCCCGGCCTCGCCGAAGGAGGCGCCATCGGCGTAGGGCGTGCGGCGGCGGATGTCGAAGCGCGTAAGAGCCATGGGGCGGCAGTATACGCGGCGCGCGCTCAGCCCGGCGCCGGTCGAAACACGCGGAGGGCGGGCACAACCTCCCAAATCGCGGCCCAATGTTCGATGTACTCCCAATCGAGCTCGTTACCCCGGAGGTCGACCATCAGCGCGATGTCCCGCTGGTCCTGACTCCGCATCGCCAGCAGCTTGAGTACGACAAGGTCCTCCCGCGTCGCGACGGACAGCCCCGTGTCGCCCACTGGGATCGCACGTTCG
This sequence comes from Dehalococcoidia bacterium, assembly GCA_046152925.1. GTDB lineage: Bacteria > Chloroflexota > Dehalococcoidia > Tepidiformales > Tepidiformaceae > CAMAUF01. The sequence goes on along the minus strand of JBJXFX010000046.1, from coordinate 32,849 downwards.
ATGATCCCGATCTGGTAGTCCGTCTTCGCCACCTGCAGGTCGACCTTGAACTGGAGCGAGTCATTAGCCAGCATGGAAAAGTCGGGACCCGATGCCTCGCCGATGTCCTGCCTGCGGACGTGCTTGAGGCCAATCGCGAGCAGTCCCGCTTCAACCCGCTCGATCGCGGCCCGATCGGGCCAGACGACGAAGTCGTAATCGTCAGTTTCGCGCGGGGTAATCCAGGCGTTGACGCCGTGACCACCGATGAGCGCATGCCGCAGGCCGGCGGTCTCGAACAGACCCCCGAGCCCTGGCGGGGCGCGAAGGTCAGGCACGGTAAATTCCGAGGCGGCGGGCACGCTGATAGATCAGTGCCAGGTCCTCAGGTTCCTTGCGGTCATACGGCTCGCCCTCGGCCGTACGTTGGAAGCTGCGACGCACGCGCTCCTCAAGCGGCAGCGCCTCGAGATAGCACATCCAATCCTCGCGACCGGCCCGTTCGAACTCGCCGAGGCGCCGGAAGTAGTCGCGATCGCGCTCAGAGGCCGTCTTCACTTTCATGCGATCAGTATAGCCTGGCGTAGCCACGGTAGATCCCGAGACGCTTCGCGCGCTCGTAAATCCGCTCCGGCTCCTCGGGATCGCGACGCTCGCTCACCGGCTCGCCAAAGCGCCGGGCCGCGCTCCGTTCGAGCCGCTCATGCAGCGGGAGCGCGCGCCACCACGCCCGCCACTCCTCGCGACCCTCACGCTCGAACTCGCCGAGCCGCCGGAAGTAGTCGCGATCGCGCTGCGTGGCCTTCTTGACTTCCATGAATCCAGTATAGGCGAGTTGCTCGCCCGAACGTCATTCGTAGAATTCCGCGGATGCGCCCCAACCCCACTCGTCCGCCACTGAGTCACTTCGTCGACATGTCAGCCCTGAGTTCGCCCTCCGCGGCTCAAATGACCATCGCCACCGCTGCCATCGACCGCGTCCACAACGACGGTGAGCTTGACCCCGCGAACGGCGGTCCGCTTGCAGCGTGCGAAGGACCAGTGCCTGCTGACATGTACGTGGCCGGGCATCCGGAGCGACCCTACGCTTGGACGAACGCGGCTCAACGCCCGCCAGTGATTACCTTCAACGAGATTCCTGCCCGGGGCGAATTGCGCGCATTCGTCGGCCTGCACGAGGTCGGCCACGTCCTCGACGTGTGGGCCGCCTGCTCCCAGGCCGGACTCGATCCCGCAACGGGGTATGCACTCAGCGCGGCAGAATCCTTCTTGGATCTCGCGCAAGACACTCGGGAATGCAAGAAGATCAAGGAGCTGCAGCAGGCAGCCGATCCGATCCGCGACAAGGTGTTCTACGACTACTGCGACTACCTCTTGGATGCTTGCGAACTCTTCGCCCGCGCATATGCGCAGTACGTGCTGGAAACCGCTGCAACGCCCGTCATCGAAGCTCAGGCGCAGGCATTCGATGCGGCGTCCCGGCGCTTCCGCCGCGGGATTAACTACCGCTGGGAGACCACGGACTTCTCCCGTCTGAGGACGTACTTCGACGAGCTGCTCGAGGATCTCGAATGGTGCATTCCGTGACGCCGCATGCGAGAATGTGCTCGTGAGCGACACAACAGAGTCGCCGACCCAACAGGAAGCGTCCATCCTCGGCCATCTCGACGCTTTGGCCGCTGCACACGCGAAAACTGCTAAGGTTCCGCGTCATCGCCTTCCCCTCGTGGATCAATTCCGCCAGCAAGTGGAGTGGTGGCGAATGACGTTGGCCCACCCGCCAGCGAGCCCCGGGCTCCGCGCCCGCTGGGATCTGACCGCCTGGGCCGAACGCGCCCACACTGACGCCGAGGTCCAAGCCGAGGCCCTCACCCGCTCACTCACCGAGCAAACTCGTTCGTTGGCGGAGGACCCCGCGCGCCAGGCCAGGTTCCAAGCGCTCCTCGATGTCGCGCGTGACGAATTCGGCCTCAGCGACTTCGACTTGCTGCTCGTGGCCGGCCACTCGGGATGGGGTCAGTGGGCAGTCGACTGCCTTCCCCAGCTCGTTGCGTAAACCGACCCGCCCAAACTCTCTCCAGTCACACACTCGAGGTCAAACGTCGAGGTTCCTCACCTGGCTGGCGTGGGCTTGGATGAAGCGCCGCCGGGGGGCCACTTCGTCCCCCATCAACTCATAGAAGACCTGGTCCGCGGCGGCTGCGTCTTCCACCATCACCTGAAGCAGCGTGCGGTTCTCGCGGCGCATCGTCGTCTCATAGAGCTGGTCCGCGTTCATCTCCCCGAGTCCCTTGAAACGCTGGACCGAGACGTTGCGCTTGCCCTTGAGGAACTCCTGCAGTTCGCCGTCGGAGTACATGTACTGATGCTGCCGGCCGTTTTGCGCACGGTAGAGTGGCGGTTGGGCGATGTACAGATACCCGCCGCCAATCAACTCTGGCATGTTCCGGAAGAAAAAGGTCAGCAGCAGCGTCCGGATGTGCGACCCATCGACGTCCGCGTCGGTCATGATGATGACCTTGTGGTAGCGCAGGCGGCCGACGTCGAACGTCTCGCGGATGCCGGTGCCCAGCGCTGAGATGATCAGCCGGATCGCCTCGTGCCCGAGCATTTTGTCCGGGCGGGCTTTCTCCACGTTCAAAATCTTGCCGAAGAGCGGAAGGATGGCCTGGAAACGCCGGTCGCGGCCCTGCTTGGCCGAACCACCTGCGCTGTCACCCTCGACGATGAAGAGCTCGCCTTCCTGAGGGTCGCGCGTCGAGCAGTCGGCGAGCTTGCCGGGAAGCGAGCCGCTTTCCAGCGCGCTCTTCCGGACGACCAGGTCGCGCGCTTTGCGGGCCGCCTCACGCGCCCGCGAGGCCGTGATGCACTTCTCGATGATCCGCCGCGCATCCGACGGGTTCTCCTCGAGGTGCTGGTTGAGCGCCTCGGCGACCGCAGCCTGGACTTGCGCGGCGACCTCGGGGTTGCCGAGCCTCGTCTTGGTTTGGCCTTCGAACTGCGGCTCGGGCAGCTTCACGGAGATGACCGCGACGAGCCCCTCGCGGACATCTTCGCCGCTGAGGTTCTGGTCGTTGTCCTTCAGCGCCTTCAGGCTGCGCGCGTACTTGTTGAGCACGCTCGTGAGCGCCGTGCGGAAGCCCGTCAGGTGGCTGCCGCCGTCAATCGTGTTGATCGAGTTCGCAAACGTGAAGACTGACTCGTTGAAGCCGTCGTTGTATTGGACGGCGACCTCGACCATGGTGTTGTCGATCTGCTTCTCGGCGTAAATCGGCTCGGTGTTCTGGACTTCGCGCTCACGGTTCAGATGGCGGACGAAACTCTTGATCCCGCCTTCGAAGTAATAGTTGACCTCGCGGCCGTCGCGCTCGTCGAAGAGGTGGAACCAGACGCCCTTCGTGAGGTAAGCGTACTGCCGGAGCCGCTCCGCCTCGATCTTGAAGTCGAAGTCGACGCTTTCGAAGATCGTGGCGTCGGGCAGGAAGCTCACGGTGGTGCCGTGTGAGCGCGACCCCTTCAACGGGAAGGGCGTCAGCTCATCCTGGGGGACACCGCGGGCGTAGTTCTGCCGGTAGACCTTCCCTGCTTTGTCTTTTCCTTGGGCCTCCGGGTCGGGCACGACTTCGACCCACAGTTCGGTCGCCAGCGCGTTGACAACGCTGGCGCCGACGCCATGGAGGCCGCCGGAGACCTTGTAGCCGCCACCACCGAACTTGCCGCCTGCGTGGAGCACCGTAAGGACGGTCTCGACGGCGGTCTTGCCCGTCTGCCGCTGGATGTCGACCGGGATGCCGCGGCCGTTGTCGCGGACGGTGCACCATCCCGTGTCATGGATGATGACCTCGACGCGGTCGCAGTAGCCCGCCATCGCCTCGTCGACGGCGTTGTCGACGAGCTCTTTGATCAGATGATGGAGGCCCGACTTGTCAGTCGTCCCGATGTACATCCCGGGGCGGCGGCGGACAGCCTCCAACCCTTCCAGGACCTGGATGTGTTCGGCGGTGTAAGAGGGGGAGGGGGCAGCCGGTGTACTCGTCATAGTGAAGAACGAGGCGATATCGCGCGCCTACCTTCACATTTTACCAAGCCGCGCCCGTTCGGGCCACCACTCCGGACGACCATATTGATAAAGAAAGGCCGAAACGTCGCGGAAGTGGCGCCCGCCCGCTCGCCGGCGCTCGCGGCTGGACGGGAGGTGTGGCGCCAGCCGAAACCGCGGAGACGCACGGCAGCCCGGAAGCGCTTTGCAGCGCCTCCGGGCTGCCGATCGGATTAGGCCCGCCTGATGACGACCATCAGGCGTTCAAGCTTGAGACGTGCTGGCAAACGTCCCCACGAGGACGACCGCGGGGACAGCCGGACGGATGACCGCTTGGCTGCCATGATGATGGGTCCTACGACCAGGTGCTTCCAAGAAGCCCCGGCAGGTCGGGCGGGAACGGGAAGCTGACGGGCACCTTCTGGCCGTCGGCCGCAGCCGGGGCCGGGCCATGTTGCTGTGCGAGCCCGCCCGAGAGCAGCAGGGCGGCGACGGCGACGGCAATGAACAGACGCTTTTTCATCGTAAGTAACTCCAGTCTTGGTGCGTGATGCGGGTGTCGGGGAGGCCTAGGACCAGGTGCTCCCGTTCGATCGGGCCTCGGCGTTATCGGCGCTGCCGGGGTTCAGGGTCGCAGCCGCTCCCGTGACGAGCAGTGCCGCAACGGTCACGATGATCGCGATTCGACGTTTCATTCGGGCATCCTCCAATGTGGTTGGTCCGCGCCCCGCCGCTGTCACTGAGTCCACCGGCCAGTGAAAAGTAGAGGCAGTTTCGGCGCCTGTCAGGAAGACAGGCGGTGTCAGGTTGGCGGCAGCCGTCCACCCAGCGCGGTAACCGCGGACACGAGCGGTGTCCCTGAGGATGACGGCCGGTGACTGCCAGGGGGCGAGGCCGTTGCTAGCGGGCGTAAACGGCGCGCCAAGGGCGCCAAGCAGACGCGCCGCCGGCACTCGGCGGCGTCAACCTGGCCCTTGCACAAAGTTGCAGCGTGGCCCACGGATTCCTGCCGACGCCTCCCGGACGGTCGAATTTCCAGACGTGCAAGGATTCAGCATTCGTAGCGGCGAGAGCCCGAGTGCCAGGCGAGGCGATCGCCCCCGATGAGCCGCCGGACGAAAGCCCAGCTTTGGACCTATGTCGCCGGCGTCGGCGTGGTGGCGCTTGCGCTCTTCGCCACGTTCCTTCACGAACTCGACGACCTTGACCGCCGGGACCTTTGGCTCGGCGCGGTCCTCCTCCTGATCACCCCAGTCGCCGAGATGCTGGTCGTCCACGTCCACATCCGGAAGAGCGCGCACTCGTTCTCGCTCCTTGAGTTGCCACTCACCCTCGGCCTGATCGCGATTCATCCCCTCGCGTTAATCACGACATACACCATCGGGAGCGGCGCCGTGCTCCTCGTACATCGGCGGCAGCCGCCGATGAAGCTCCTGTTCAACGCCGGGACGCTCTGCCTCACCGCCAGCTTCGCCGCACTCGTCTATGGCGCCCTGCCGCACGGCGGCAGCGCGACAGCGCCCACTGCGTGGGGTGCGGCCGTCGGCGCCGCGATCTGCGCATCGGTCGTGGGGTCGCTCTTGGTCGCCGGGGTCATCGCCATCGCCGAACAGCGCCTCGCGTTCGGCGACCTGCGACGCTCGGTCGTCATCGGATTGGCGACGTCGTTCGGAAGCGCGAGCCTCGGGGTGACGCTCGCAATCGTCTCCGCTGCCTCGCCGTTCGCCCTTCCCCTTGCGGCGCTCCCGCTGGTCGCCGTGTTCCTCGCGAACCGCTCATACGAGGCGGAACGTCAGCGGCGCGAAAGCCTTCAGCTCGTCTTCGATACCTCCCGCGAGCTCCGCGAAGGCGCCCAGTCCGACGATGGCCTCTTTGCCGCGCTGGACCGTTGCTACGAATCGCTCCCCTGCGACTACGTGAAGCTCTACGTGCCCGTGGGCTCCAGCGGGACGGCCGAGCTGACCATCGACGCATCGGGGCAGCACCGGACGTTGATCCCGCGCGACCGGAAGCTCGCCGTACTGGAGATGACCGCCGGAGGCGACCAGACCATGCTCCTCGAACGGCCGAGGTCCCCCGAAGATGCCGCGGCGAACTGGCCTCGCCTCGTGTTCGAGCTCGACGACCCGGAGCTCGCCCAAGCGCTCGTCGCGCCCCTCAGCTCCGGCGCCGAGACGCTCGGGACGCTCGTTGTCGCCAGCCGCGGCGGCGGCTTCCGGCGCTTCGGCGACGCAGACCTCAACCTCATGCAAACGATCGCCAACGGGATCGCCTCTCACACGCGGCTCGCGCGGCTCGCGTTCGAAGACGGCCTCACCGGCCTGCCAAACCGGCGCCGCCTCGTCCAAGAGCTCGATCGGTACTACGCAGCCGGGGCAGCGGGCGAGCGCGTCTTTCTGCTCATCGACATGGACGACTTCAAAGGGATCAACGACACCTTTGGCCACGCCATGGGCGACGCCGTACTCGTCGAGGCCGCGGCGCGGCTTCGCGCGGCGCTCCCCGGCGGGCTGGTGGCCCGGCTCGGGGGCGACGAGTTTGCCGCGCTGGTTGATCCGTCCGGCGAGCCCTGGCAAGCCGTGGCGGAGCGCGTCTTGGAGGCATTCGTCCCGCCGCTCAACACCCAGGAGGGCGAATTCTCGCTCCGGATGAGCGTCGGCGTTGCGCTGGCCCACGAGGCGGACTCGGCCAGCATCCTCCTGCGCAACGCCGACACCGCCTTGTACGAAGCAAAGCGACTCGGCAAGGGCCGGGCGCAAGCCTTTAATCAGACGATGCACGACCGCGTCGCCCGGAAGTACGCGATGACGGACGCGCTCCGGAGCGCCCTCGGCTCAGGCGAGCTGGTCACGTTCCTCCAACCCGTCGTCCGGTTGAGCGACCGGTCAATCGTGGGGGCGGAAGCCCTTTCGCGCTGGGACTCAGCACAGCTCGGCCGCGTCTCGCCGGCCGAGTTCGTCGAGCTTGCCGATGAGCTCGGGCTCTCGGGCGTCCTCACGCAACACGTCGCCGCCACGCTCGGCGCCTACGGCGACGCATTGCCTCGCACGAGCAACTTCACGCTGTCGGTCAACGTCAGCCCCGGAGACCTGGCCGACGCAGCCGTGGTCGAGAGCCTCATCGCACTGGCGAAGCGCCTTGCCCCGCGGACCGTCGCCATCGAGATCACCGAGCAACTGCTGGTCGACGACCCAGAGGCCGCCACCCACCTCGGCGCCCTCCGGGACGGCGGCGTCCGCGTCTACCTCGACGACTTCGGCACGGGCTACTCGTCGCTCTCGTATCTGCGCCGCCTCCCCGTGGACCTCCTGAAGGTCCCGCGCGACTTCATCCGGGAGATCGAGGACGACGAGCGATCGCTCGCGCTGGTCCGCGCGATCGTCGGAATGGGGCGCTCGCTGGGAATGGACGTGATCGCGGAGGGCATCGAGACCGAGGCGCAGGCCGCACTCCTCACCGGGCTCGGCGTCACCCATGGCCAGGGATATCTGTTCAGCCCCGCGGTGTCGCTCACCGAGTTCGCCCGCCTTCCCGGCGGGCGAGCTCGCGAGCTTGCGGCCTGATGGATGTCCGGCCCTTGGGCGCCGCCTATCGACGCTGGCCCGTGAACCAGTTGTCGGGCTTCGCAATAATGAGGTCGCCGAGGAGTGGATGCTCCGACTGGAGCCCCCCGCGTTGCGGGTCGGCCGAGCCGCTGACCTTCGTGTCGCCGACTTCGCCATCCCAGCGGTTGATCATCCGGCCCTGGATCTTGGGGCCGAGGAACTCGATCGCGACGTTACCGACGTCGGCAACCGTGATGTAGCTGAGGCAGTCGTCGTGCATGCGCTTCACGATGTCGGCCTGCGTCGAATTCGGCGTGAGGTAGCCCATCGACGTGTGGTTCGTGTCATCGGCGATCCATTCAATGATCCCGCCGGCGGCCACGAGGTCCGCGGTCGCCTGCACGGGGTCCGGCACCCAAAAGCCGATGTGCTGGATCCCTTCGCCGTAGGTGTCGAGCCAGCGCTTGTGCGGCAGGTCGCCCGAGATCGGCTCGATGATCTCGATTACGAGGCCGCCGAACGCCCCATAGGCCACCTTGATGCTGCCGGGCTCGTCGTGAAGGGTGTTCACGTTGAGCGGCTGCATGACATCGAACTTGGCGCCGATCAAGCGCTCATAGGCGCGCGCCATCTTCTCGCAGTCCTTCGCCACATAGCCAAGGTGGTGCGTCATCGGTGTTCCGTGTGGGACAGTCATCGGTTTCTTGCTCCTGTTTTGAGATGCTGGGCAGCGCCGCAGTATACGCGTGAGCGGCCATCGCGTGTGTCCCCTCGTCCGATTGCGGCCGAGGCCCGCGTGCCGGAAGCTTGTCGACCGTGCCACCTCTCGCCATCGTCTGCATCATCGGTATGGGCCGCTCTGGCAGCACGCTGCTCGACCGAATGATTGGGACCCTCCCCGGCGCCGTGCCGGTTGGTGAATCCAGGTCGATCGTCCGCCGGATCCACGGGGCAGGAAGCGATTGTTCCTGCGGGGCGCCGCTCTCCAGCTGTCCGCTCTGGGCCGCAGCTTGGCAGAAGACGATGCCCTCAGACTTCGACATCGCCGCCGACTTGACCAATGAACGCCGCATTCTCGGCCGGCGGTCGGTCGCCAAGATGTTGCTTCGGGCGCCAACCGGCGCGGCGGCCGCCGACCTTCACGCCTACGCCGCCGCCCGCCGCGCCATCTATGAAGCGGTGCTCGAACAGTCCGGCGGCAGCGTGATCGTCGACTCGACCAAGTTCTGGCCTTACGCCCTGGCGCTCGCGCGCTCCGGCGAGTTCCAAGTCCGGGCCATCCATCTCGTGCGCGACCCTCGCGGCGTCGCCTTCTCTCACCTCAAGCGGGAGCCTGGGCGCGTCGAAGGCCCAGACGACGACCGCATCGACCGCGCGCGCCCGGTCACGCGCTGGTCGCGCCGCTGGCTTGTCCTGAACGCCCTGGCCGAACTCGCTGGGCGGCGGGCGATGGCCTACCACCGCGTCCGTTATGAGGACCTCGTCGCCAACCCCCAGTCCACGTTGCGCCGCTTGGTCGCCTTCGCCCAAATCCCTGGGGAGCTGCCCGACCTGGCCGGCGACTCCGTGACCATGCCGGTGCACCACATTGTCGGCTCAAACGGCGCCTCGCGCGCAACTTCCGGGCGCGTCGCGATCCGGGTCGACGACCAGTGGCGCGCCGGCCTCAGCGCCAAACAGCGCGCGACCGTTACAGCGCTCACCCTCCCGGTGCTCGTTAGGCACCGCTACCCGGTCTGGCCGCGCGCGCCGCGGCCCTGACCGCGTTGCCCAGGCATCGAAAAGGGGAGAAGCTCCGTAGCGCATGACGAAGCCGCGCATCGTGTTTATCGCTGGCGTCGGCCGCTCCGGCAGCACGCTCATGGACCGCATCCTCGGTCAAACACCCGGCGTCGTCTCCGTCGGCGAGATCTACCGATTTTGGGTGCACCGATACCTGAGCCGCGCCTGGTGCAGCTGTGGGTCGCTGGTCAGCGCCTGTCCCTTCTGGGGCCGTGTTGCCACACACCTCGAAGCCGCGGGCCAGCCCGACGCCGCCTTCGAAGACGCCACCCAGTGGGACGTCGTCCGCTTGCGCAACGCCGAAATCTTCCCGTGGCAGCCCTGGCGGACCAAGAGCTACGCAAAACAGCGCGACCACGTCGTCGAGAGTTGGAGCCGCCTGTATGAGGCGATCGCCGAAGCGGGCGAAGGCAGAGTGATCGTCGACTCCACCAAGATCCCGCGGTTCGCCTTGGCGATGGCCGCCTCGAAGCGCTTCGACCTCCGGGTCGTGCACCTTGTGCGCGATAGCCGGGCCAGCGCCTATAGCTGGATTCGCCCAAAACCAGCCCCAAGTCCAGATAACCCCGAGCAGATGATGAAGGCCCGCCAGCCCCACCAGACCTGCGCATGGTGGCTTGTTGCGAACCCACTCTCTGAGCTCTTGCGGCTGAAAAGCCAACCGTATCTCCGCGTCCGCTACGAGGACTTTGTCCGCGACCCCATGACGTGGTCGAGCAAGATCCTCGATTTTGCGGGCGTCTCCGCGCGCCCTGAGGGCCTCGAAGCCTCGGCCGTGACCTTCACGGGCGACCATCTCATCGCTGGCAACCCGATCAGGTCCCGCCTCGGCCACGTCGAGATCCGGCCGGATGAAGAGTGGCGGACAAAGATGCGTGGCCGCGACCGGCTCGTCGCGACCGTAATGACGTGGCCGATGCTGCTCCGTTACCGGTACCCGCTCTGGCCGCGCGCGGGCCGGTAAAGCGCGTGGCCCTTCGCGACGCCTCACCAGTAGACTCCGGGCACAGCTGAGGGGGTATCTATGGGCAAGCTCAATGGGAAGGTCTGCGTTGTCACCGGTGCAAGCCGGGGGATCGGCCGGGATATCGCCGGCCTCTTCGCCAAGGAAGGCGGAAAGGTCGTCTGCGCCGCCCGAACGCTCAAAGAAGGCGAACACCTTTACGAGGGCTCGCTCGAATCGACCGTCGACCAGATCCGCGCAGCTGGCGGCGAGGCCCGCGCGGTCATCGCCGACCTCTCCCAATACGAGGAGTGCGTCAAGCTCATCGACGAAGCACACGCGGCCTACGGGCCGGTCGATATCCTCGTCAACAACGCCGCGCTCACCTACTTCTTCCCGATTAAGGACTTCCCCATCAGCCGCTGGCATCGCTCCTTCGCGGTGAACTTCCACGCACCGTTCTACCTCAGCCAACTCGTGATTCAAGACATGGCGCCGCGCAAAGCGGGCGCGATCGTGAACATCTCCAGCGGCGCGGCCATCGGCCCGGGCCGCGGCCCCTATCCCGACGACCCCATGCTCCGCCGCGGCGGGACGCTCTACGGCGCCGAAAAGGCGGCACTCGAGCGCTTCACCCAGGGCCTCGCCGCCGAGGTGTACGCCGACGGCGTCAGTGTCACCTGCGTCTCACCCTCGCAGGTGGTGCCGACGGCGGGCACCGTCCACCACAACCTCGTCACCGGCATGGACGACCCGCGTGGCGAATCGCCGGAACTCATGGCGAAGGCCGCGCTCCTCCTCGCGACGGAGCCGATCGCCAAGGTCGCTGGGCGTGTCACCTATAGCCAGGAGATCCTGATCGAGTTCGGCTGGCTTCCCGGGCCCGGCAAGGGCACGCCCTTCGAGCGGCGCGGCTCGGGCTACTCCGAGGTGTAGCACCGCACGTTTACAAAGGGTCCACGACGCGCTACCGTTGGCGTTGGTTGACTAGGGCCTCTACCGGTTGGTCCGTGGGGCTCCAAGCCCCGGTTGCCTCTCGTGTTCATCATTTACCTCGATGAATCAGGACACCCAGACGCCCGCCACTTTGTACTGGCGGGCGTCGCCTTGTTTGAAACCGACACCCACCCCGTCGCGCAGAGCCTCGACGCACTCCAAGCCAAGTACCTTCGCGGTCCGGAGCCTGTTGCGCTCCACGCCTCGATCCTGAGGGGCGGCGCCGGGCAACGAAACGACCCCTACCCGTCGCTGACCGTCGAGGCCCGGCGAAACCTCTGTACCGAGGTCTACCAAGCCATCTCGCAGTCGCCCGCCCGGATCATGGCAGTAGCTTTGGAGCGCGCTACCGTCGAGGATGCGTACGAGCGGGCCTTCGAGGAGATCGTCAACCGGTTCGACCTCATGCTCCGGCGCCTCGTCCGGCAGACCGGCCGCGCGGAACGCGGGCTCATCATCGCCGCGGAGTCGAGCTACCGTCAGAATCTCGAGGTTCTCGCCCGCCGGATCGCGCGCGAGGGAACCCGGTGGGGGCGCACCCGCAACTTGGCCGACATCCCCTACTTTGCCCCCGCATCGAGCACCCGATTGCTTCAGGCGGCCGACTTCGTCGCGAATGCCGTGTTCGCGCGCTACGAGCGCGGTTACACGCGTGACTTCGACCAGATCGCCCGGCGGTTCGATAGGGACGACGACAACCTCCATGGTCTCGTGCACCTCAGCAGCGATCGCGCGGATTGCTTCTGCCCGGCCTGCATGGCGTGGCGGTTGCGTCCACGACCATCCCCATCCCCGGTCGAAGAGCGCTAATGCAACTTGTCGACGGGCACACGCACCTCTTCGCCGCAGAGCAGGCGGCGTCACGCGCAGCCATCGCCGCCCACGATGCGACCTTCGCCGAGATGTACGCCGACCCCGCGGCCAAAATGGCCGACGGACCAGCCCTGGTCCGTGCCCTGGATGCGGCCGCGATCGACGCCGCCGTCGCGGCCGGGTTCGCATTCACCGAGGCGGGCGACCTCGACGCCCAAAACGCGGCCCTCATCGAGGCGGCCCAGCAGCACCATGACCGCGTCTGGCCCCTCGCCACGACCAACCTTGCGCTCCCGGGTTGGCGCGCCGAGCTCGAGCGTTGGCTGCGGGTCGGCGCGCGCGGCATCGGCGAGCTCCGCCCGCACAACCAAGGCTGGGACCCGCTTGGCCCGGAAGCGCACCAGCTCTGTGAACTCGCCGCTGCAGCCAACGTCCCACTCCTCTGGCACGTCTCAGAGCCGGTGGGGCACGCCTACCCGGGCAAGCGCGGAGGCATCTCGCCCGTCGAGCTGATCGCCCTCGCGAGCGCGCATCGCACCACGAAACACGTCGCCGCGCACCTCGGTGGTGGGCTCTCCTTCTATCTCCAAATGCCGGAAGTGCGCGAAGCCATAGATTCCATCTATTTCGATACGGCCGCGGTTTCGCTGCTGTATGATAATGAGAGTGTCGCGCGGCTTGTGGGCATTGCTGGCCCCGATCGCGTGATCTTCGGCTCCGACTTCCCACTGCTCTCGCCAGCGCGACAGCTCCAGCGGCTCCGGGCGAACCTGGGCGCAGATGTCGCGGTGGCCGTCTGTGGTGGGAACGCGGCATTCTTGTTTGGGAATCGAAGCCTCCGATGAGCAGCTCCACCGATACCGTCAGGCTCTTCGTCGCCTGTGAAGTCCCCGAAGACATCCGAAACTCGATCGGAGGCGTGATCGACACCCTCCGAGACCGAAGTGGCAGCGCGGTCCGCTGGATCCGCCCGGATGGCATCCACGTCACCCTCAAGTTCCTGGGCGAAGTCCCGGTCAAGAAGCTTCCGGCGATCAAGCTCGCCATCCAAGAAGCCGTCGTTGGCCACTCGCCCTTCGAGCTCGAGCTCGACAACATCGGCACGTTTGGCGGCCGTGAGGGCCTCCGGATCATGTGGATGGGCGTCGCCGGCGATGTGCTTCGTCTCGAAGCGCTCGTCCGGGCCGTCAATGCGGCCCTCGCGGTCGTCGGCTTCGAGCCCGAACGCCGCCCCTTCCGGCCCCACCTCACGCTCGGCCGCGTCCGCGACGAAATCCCGACGCGCCAGCGCGCCGAGATCGAAGTCGCCGTCGGCAAGACGCCGGTGCCACCGGTGAGCTGGCGGACGGCCCAGGTCTCGCTCATGCGCAGCCGCATGACCATGCAAGGCGCGATGTACGACGTGCTCGCGACCTTCCCGCTGCGCGTCAGCCAGCCAGCCGCTGTCTCGTAGCGCCGGTCGCGGTGTTTCTTCACCCTATCCACCCCGGCACGTTAGGCCCCGAGGTGTGGGTGCCGATCGGCTTCGCACTCGCGGGCCTCGGCGTTGGAGTGGTGTTCGTCGGCATCCGCGAGTTCGCGCGCCGGCTCCGACGGCGGCGTTAGCCAGCGACCCACTCCCCGCTTTTGCCCCCGCGCTTTTCAAGCAACCGCACCCCCTCGACGCGCATCCCGCGGTCGACCGCTTTGCACATGTCGTAAACCGTCAGGCCAGCGACGGCGGCCGCTGTCAAGGCCTCCATCTCGACGCCCGTCTTCCCCGTCGTCTTCACGCGGGCCGTGATCCGCAGCACGCCTTCGCCTTCGGGCTCCAAATCGACCTTCACCCCGGTGATCGCCAGCGGGTGACACATCGGGATCAGGTCGCTCGTCCGCTTCGTCGCCATAATCCCCGCGACGCGGGCGACCGCGATGACGTCGCCCTTGGCAATGCCGCCCTCCTGGATGAGCGCCAGCGTCGCCGGTTCCATCACGACGCGGGCCTCCGCCACCGCTTCGCGCTCGGTATCGGCCTTCGCTGAAACGTCGACCATCCGCGCCGCGCCGCGCTCGTCGAGATGGGAGAGACCTGGACTAACGGGGTTGGCCATGATGCTTCCGCCACATGAGGGTTTCGTAGCCATAGACGGCGCCATAGGCGAGCCCGCCGATCGCGAAGCCACCGGCGACGCCGAACCAATGCGAGATCCACGTATCGGTCACGATGATCCCGATGCCCGCGCCGCAGAGAAACGAGAGGAACGCCGAACGGCGCCGCTCGACCTCGAACTGCTGCCGCAAGGGCGACTTCCGGATGGCCATCTCCGCAGTGTAGTGAGCACGCGGGTGACGGCGAACCCCGATGGCCCGGACTCCACGTCCGGGCCACCGACCGCGTGGTTCAGGCTTGCCGCTGGCCGTAAGTGCTCGTCCCCGAGACCGGCGGCAACTTCGCCCCAATGATGTCTTCGAGACCCTTGAGCGCCCCGCCGAAGACCGACTCGTGCACCGGCGGCCCGAGCAGCTCGATGATCGCGCCGCCATCGCGCGGGTCGATGTAGACAAGGCTATTGGGCGCAATCTCGGCCATCGCCTGCTCGACGCTCGACCCACCGCTGACCTGCACGATGCCCTTCGACGGGTAGATCCACTCGATCCGCCCGCCATCGGCCACCGCCTGCTTGGCTGCCGCGAGGATATCGGGCACGTAGACGCCGAGGTGTTGGATGCCTTCGCCATGCGTCCGCATCCACTCGGAGTGGGGCGTCACGCCTTCCGTCGTCTCGATGATCTCGACGGCGTAGCCGCTGATCGCGCCGTAGTAGACCTTGAGCTTGCCCGGCCGCCCATACAGGTTCGAAAGCACGTAGGGCGGCATCAGCCGGAACGTGCCTCCGAGCAGTTGGGTGTACTTGGCCGCAGTCGCCTCCGCGTCGTAGACCGCGAAGCCAAGGTGATGTCCGATAGCGTTTTGGACGGTCATCCAGTTTCCTCCCGTGTGAATTTGGGGGGACGCTACCTGATCGTCCGGGGGCGCGCCAGCATCGGCTATTTCGCGGGGTCAGCGAGCCCGGTGAAGCCATACTTCGCGTGCGGCCCCATCACGATGTGTTCGAAGATGCCGATCCCCTTCCGCTTGCCCGCCGTCACCTGAGACACCGTCTGGACGTGCAGGTGCGCCATCGGGTCTTCGGCGCTGAGGTCGTACTCGCCGCCATCCTGCTCGTCGGGCCCAACGAAGACGCCGTGGCCCCACTTCGGATGCCCATAGCCCACACCCTGCATGAGGAAGTGGTAAAGCGGCTGGAAGGTGATCTCCGTAGGCTTGCCCTTAGCCGGGGTCAGCGTGATGGTCGCGCCGGAGATGTGCCGCGTCCCCTTTTGGAAGGTGAGGGCGTGGTCGACGCTCACGTGCTGCTCGCTGGCGTCGGGATACGGCGTCAAGATGGAGCCAGCCTCGTGCCAGCGCGTCCCGTCCGCCTGTTCCGAGACGGTATAGAGCGTGCAGAGGTCTTCGAAGTTGAGCGGCGCCCAGTTCCAGAAGAACTGCGGTGTGGCGTTGGCCGGCGCACCGCGCGGGTCGCGCCCGCCGACGTTGCGGATGCCCCACGAATGGTCGCGGCAGCCCCACCAGGTGTCCTCGCCGAGGTTGAACGTCTTGCCATCGACCGTGAGCTTCCCGGTCCAGCTGACGTGCTGCGTGAAGCGCGTGTAGTCCATGGCGATGTTGTTCACGTGGTCGCGGCGGAAGAAGTGTGGCTCCTCGGAGGGGAGCGAACGCGTCGTCAGCGTGAGGTCGGCGCTGATCCCCCATTTGTTCTTGGCGACCCGGATCCGCACGCGCCTCAGCGGTTCCAGGACTTCGATGCTGATAGGCCCGACCTTCATGTTCATGCGGTCGGGGCCAAGGATCCGTGAGGCGCGGACGAAACGCTCGTGCTTACCGTCGGCGATCACGCTGAAGGCCGCGTCCATGACCCCGAGGTTGGGATACGTCCCGAAGGCGAGCGCGAAGAAGACGCCGCCATCGCGCCGGTAGCCGTTGAAGAAGTAGCGGTCGTAAAAATTACGGTCGCTCGTGGACACCGTGTCGAAGGTGTAGGGAGTTTGGTGGATCAGATATTCGTCGGCGGCAGTCAGCATCGTGGCGCCCCTCGGGGAGGTGATGGGGCGAATCTACAGCAGCGCCCGAAACACGCGACGCCAGGCCGTCGAGCGACCGCCAACCTTGACCTATGCTGGGCCGAGCCCGCCTCTGGGCTCAGGATCCGCGCCATGACCTCTCCCCAACCGATCGAAATCCCGCCGCCATCGCCCAACGATGTCCTCTACGAAAAGCGCGAGGGCTACGCGGTCATAACGCTCAACCGGCCCGTCGTCCTCAACGCCGTGAACTGGTCGATCTTGCGGCGGCTCGAATGGGCGCTGGACCAAGCCGAAACCGACGACGCCGTCCGCGCCGTAATCCTCACCGGGGCTGGGCGCGCGTTCTCAGCCGGCGGCGACATCCAATCCTCGCCGCCCGACGACGGCCTCCCCGTCCCCTCCGGCTTCGACCTCAACCTCCGCATCTGGCGAATGCCCAAGCCGGTGATTGCCGCCGTCCGGGGCTACGCCGTCGGCCAGGGACACGAGCTCGCTGGCATGTGCGACTTCACGATTGCGAGCGACGACGCCGTCTTCGGCGAGCTCCAAATTCGCCACGGCTTCGGCCCGCCCGTGCTGATCACGCCGTACCTCGTCGGCCCGAAACAGGCGAAGGAGATCCTCCTCCTTGGCGAGCGGATCACGGCCCAGGACGCCCTCCGCCTCGGGCTTGTGAACAAGGTCGTCCCCGCGGAAGACCTGATGGCGGCGGCCGAAGCGATGGCGAAGAAGCTCCTCGCCCTGCCTCAGGCCACGGTCCGCGCGAACAAGCTGCTCGTGAACCACGTCCATGAACTCGCCGGCTTCAACGACGCGCTGCGCTATCGCGACGACGCCGTCCTCGGCCCGATGGCCGCCCTCCGCGGCGACGCCCAAGACCCGCACCTCAAGGTGTTACGCGAACAGGGCTGGGAAGCCTTCCGCCGCTCGAGAGACGCCAACTACTCGCGGCGAGAACGTCGCCGCCGCGCCGACGAGTTAGCCAGCCCCCAACCGCACCGGACGGACGTTGAGCGTCTGAACGAGTACGCTGTACAGCGGTTCGGTAATCGTCTCGCTCGCATACGCCTGGCGAAGAAACTCGGCGAGGTCGGTGGCTCGGCTGTCGAGCTTCGACGGCTCACCGATGAAAGCGTCGAGGAAGTCATTGTTGTAGACCATCAGATGGTCCAGGAGCTGGCGCGTGAACTTCGGGTTCTCCTTCAGCTGCGGGCAGGCGCGGTAGAGGAAGCGCCGCCACCCGTCTCGCACGCCACGCAGCTCCGCCTTCGTGAGTTCCATCGCGCCCCCCACCCTGAGAGACGGCCGCTGGCGTGCCGCCGGACAGGGCGCGTTAGCCCCCCGCCACCGCTGGCACGATGCTCACCTCGTCGCCGTCCTTCAGGGCCGAGCCCAAGCCATCCATGAAGCGGACGTCGTCGCCGTTGATGTAGATGTTCACGAAGCGGCGGATTTGGCCCGTGTCGTCGAGCAAGCGCTCGCGCATGCCCGGATAGCTGCCGTTCAGGTCGGCGATGCAGTCGGAAAGCGTGCCGCCGGCGGCGGTCACCGTCGAGAGGTTCCCGGTGAGGCCCCGCAGCGGCTGCGGGACGCGGACATTGATGGCCATCGTGCGTTGCTCCTTGGGCGTTGTGTTGCCCGGAAGTGGGATGAAGTGCCAGCGGTATGGACCGCGGGTTAGCCTTCGACAACATCCCCCGAAACGGGGTCGATGCGGACGCCGCGCTCTTGCGCCCAGGCGAGGCTGCGCTCGATTTCGGCCGGGTCGCCCTCAAGCTCGAGGATGACCCAACCAGTCTTCTCGTCGACGTCCGCCATGCGGACGTTCGTGATCACGCGGAACTCATGTCCGAGCCGGTAGATCACCGGCTCCTTGATCAGGTTTTCAGGAAAGGTGAAGCGGACGCGCCGGACTGCCATCAGGGGGTAGCCTCCGCGAACCGGTGGGATTCATACGCCGCCTGGAAGCTGTCCACGGTGGGGTCGACCTCCAGCGCTGGGTCCAGCGCCTCGGCGACCGCTTCAATCGTCTTGAAGCCCGCTCCCGTCAGGAAGGCGACAACCAGTTCGTCCGGGTCGATTGTACCGCGTTCGGCGAGCTGCTTGAGCGACGCGACGGTCACGCCCCCCGCCGTCTCCGCGAAAATCCCCTCCGTTTCGGCAAGCAGCTTCATCCCCGCGACGATTTCCGGGTCGCTGACGTTGCCGCAGCCGCCGTTGGTGTCCCGCAGCTGGACGAGCGCGTAGTAGCCGTCCGCCGGGTTGCCGATGGCGAGCGACTTCGCGATCGTCTTAGGCCGCTGCGGGCGGAAGTTGAGCGAGCCTTCCTGCCAGGCGACGGCGACCGGAGAACAGCCCGTCGCCTGAGCCCCGCTCATCCGCGTCCGCGGCGCATCGATCAGGCCGGCCTTCGCCAGCTCTTCGAAGCCCTTGCGGATCTTCACGAAGAGCGACCCGCTCGCGATCGGCACGACGCAATGGTCCGGGGCGCGCCAGCCGAGCTGCTCGGCGACTTCGAATCCGAGCGTCTTCGAACCCTCTGAGTAGTACGGCCGCACGTTCACGTTGACAAAGGCCCACTCCTCGTGGACCGAGACGAGCTCGGCGCAGAGCCGGTTCACTGCGTCGTAGTTGCCGCGCACCTTGACCAGCGTTGGGCCGTAGATGCTCGACCCCACGACCTTGCCGGCCTCGAGGTCGTCCGGGATGAAGACGACCGCCTCCATCCCCGCCGCCGCAGCATGGGCTGAGACGCTGTTTGCAAGGTTGCCCGTGCTCGCGCAGGCGAGCTTCGTGAAACCCATCTCGCGGGCCCGGCTGCTAGCGACCGCCACAACCCGGTCCTTGAACGACCAGGTCGGGTTCATCGTGTCGTTCTTCAGGTAGAGGTTGTTCAGGCCGAGTGCTTTGCCGAGGTTCTTCGCCCGGATCAGGGGTGTATACCCGGCCCCGATATCGACCGCCGTGTCCGCCTCGCAGGGGAGAAAGTCCTTGTAGCGAAAGAGGCTGGCGGGGCCGGCCTCGATGCGCTGGCGCGTCACGGTCTTCTTGATCGCGTCGTAATCGTAGGTCACTTCGACCGGCCCGAAACAGAACTCACACACGTGAAACGGGCCGAGGGGGTATTCGCGGCCGCATTCGCGGCAACGGAGGGCGGTGGCGAACGTCACAGATGCACTCCCACACGCCAGCACACTGGCGGTCAAAACGCGCGAGCGAAACGCTGCGCGGGCGGACGGATAGGTGGGGACGCCCCTTCGACGAGGGGCTAGCGCATCGCCATACGGCCCAATGAGGAACTCATGCCATTCTCCTCAATCCGCGTGGGCCGTCGAACCGTCGAGCGTAGTCGCTCTCATCTCTCCTTCCCCCGGCGGGAAGGACCGGACGTGGCACCTTAGCCAGGCTGGCCAGGTTGCCCGGGGCGTCGAACGGGCCGGTTCCCTTCGCCCCATCTCGATAAGCGCGGCCACGTGCGCGGGAATGTGGTGGTTATGCTAACTCGCCCCACCGGCAACGCGCCAGTAAAAACGCGTAGCCTCCCCGCCGCCACGTTTAGATGTTCAACGTATGTAGTCGGTGTATAGTGGCGGACATGTCAACCTCCTCGGTGTTGCTGTCGTTGTTGGAACGGGCGCCTGCCCATGGATACACGTTGAAGCGGGACTTCGACCTGCACTTCGGGCAGCGGCGCCCCCTGGCCTTCGGCCAGGTATACCAGTCACTTGCCCGCTTCGAGCGGGATGGGCTCGCGGAAGTGGTGGATGTCGGGCCGGGATCCGGACCGGAACGCAAGCGGTACCGGATCACCCCCGACGGCGTGGCAGAGGTGGACCGTTGGGTGTACTCCCCGCAAGACCCCGACGTGTTCGCCACAAGCGGGCTGTTCGCTCGAGTGGCCGTGGCGCTGATGTCCGGGCGCTCGGCGGAGTCCGTGCTCGATGAACAACGGGCCGCGCATATGGAGCGAATGCGCGACTTGCAGGCGCAACGCCGCGGGGCAGGGCCGGCCGAGGTCCTCTCCGTCACCTACGAACTCGTGCATCTCGACGCCGACCTGCGCTGGATCGAGGACTCGGGCAAACGGCTCGATGCGCTGCGCGCCGCGTTTGGCGGTGCCTCGTGAATGCCGATCCGCTGATGGAAGCGCGAGGCGTCTCGGTGTCCTATGGCGACACCACAGCCGTCCGGCTGGCGGACCTTCGCCTGCACGCCGGAGAGAAGGTGGCGCTCATGGGGCCGTCCGGCTCGGGCAAGTCGACGCTGCTCTACTGCATGGCCGGAGTCCTCCCGCCAGACCAAGGCGAGGTCTGGTTCGAAGGCCGGCGGCTCGACACCCTCCGCGATGGCCAGCGGAGCGACCTCCGCCTGCGGCGCATGGGCGTCGTCTTCCAGTTCGGCGACCTTGTGCCCGAGCTGACGCTGGTCGAGAACGTCATGCTGCCGCTGCTCCTAGCCGGTCAGCGCGACAGCCGTGCGCGACAGGCCGCGATGGAGGCGCTCGACGCGCTTGGTGTCGCCTCCGTGGCCGGCCGCCGGGCGGGCGCCGTGTCAGGAGGGCAGGCCCAGCGTGCCGCGGTCGCCCGCGCGGTCGTCCACAAGCCGCCGGTGATCTTCGCGGACGAACCAACTGGGTCGCTCGACACCGTGAACGCGGAAGCTGTACTCGACGTCCTGGTTGCGCTGGCGACCGATCGGGGGACAGCCCTGCTCGTGGTCACCCACGACCACCAAGTTGCGAGCCACCTCGACCGGCTCGTGACGATGCGCGATGGAGCGCTCCGCGAACCAGTCAGCGTGGCGGCCCGATGAGCGCCGCGATCGTCCTGGGCGTTCGTCTCGCCCTCCGGACGTCGCGCCCGGGCCAGCTCCGCGCGGCGATGGTTGCGCTCTGCAGCGCAGCGGGCACGTTGGCGATCCTGTCGGTGATCGCCGTGACTGTCGCCGACCGCGAGCTGAACCCGGCCCGTTACGCCGATGGAGGCATGGACCGGATGGTCACGTTCATCGTGGCCTTGATCGCGCTGCAAGTTGCCGGGCTCGCCGCCGTTGCCGGCCGACTGGCGGCAGCGATGCGCACACGCCGCCTCGCCAACCTCCGGCTCCTTGGGCTGAGCGCCGGTCGCACCCGGCTCGTGTCGGCCGCGGAGGTCGCCATCGCGGCGGCCGCCGGTTCGACCGTCGCTGTTGCGCTCTTCCCGGTCGTACGTCCCTTGCTTGCGCGGCTTCGCGTGGGCGGACAGTCCTGGCCCGCGAGCGCCCTCGACCCCGGCATCGCCGCGATGGTCGCGGTCCCCCTGCTGGTGATGGGGGCGACGATCGCGCTTGCTGTCCTCCCCGAGCAGCTTGGTTCACGGCAGGCGCTGGGCCAAGCCCGTCAATCCCACGCCTTACGCCCGTCCTGGTGGCCCACGGCGCCGCTCGCTGCCGGTATCGGCGTCTGTCTCTACGTGCAGATTGCCCGTCGCGGCGACGATGAGGCCGCCTACATCATGCTCGCCGGCGTGCTGCTGCTGGGCGCCGGGATGGTGCTCACCGTGCCGATCTACGTCCGGCTCGTAGCTGCACTAATGCTGCGTTCGCGGCGGCAGGTGCCTCTGCTGCTCGCCGGCCGCCGGCTTCATGCCCAACCGGCGGCCGTGAACCGGGTCATCACCGGTCTGCTGCTCGGCCTGTTCCTGGTAGTCGGCGCACGCGCGGTGGTCGTGGCCTTCGAAACCACGCCGCAGTACATTGGCGCCGCCAAGCAACTCAAGGAGGGGCAGCGCGTCAAAGCTGACGTTCCAGCGAGCGAAGTGCAAGCGACGGTCGCAAGGGTCACCGCCTTTCCGGGCGTGCGTGGGGTGGTCGCCTATCCAACGCTCCAGGCACTCTGCGACCCGTCAGGGCCTCCTCGCCCGTGCTTGGACGCCATCGTTGCCACCTGTGCGCAGATCGCGCTCGTTGACCCATCAGCTGTCGGTTGCCGTGACGGCGAAGTTGTGGTGGTCGGTCTCCCACCGGCAGAGGCCGGCGCCCCGGCGGTCACGTGGATCCCGCGCCGGAACCACGCTCCTGACCCCGCCGCCGGAATCACGATTCCCAGCCCGCAGGCGACGTTCACGGCCGACCTCCTCCACCTTGTGGTTATCCCGCCATCGCTGTCCGAGGTCGCGCGGGTCGCGGACACAGCCGATCATGAGGTCCTCGTGTTCGGCGAACCTGGTCGCGATCTCGCGCAGCGGCTCAGCGACAGCGGCGCCCTGGCGAACGCCCGCAGCTCCTGGTGGGACGTGGCGGACTACGACTACGTGGCCACGCTGCGGAGCACCGTCTACTCCGTGGCAGCGGTGGTGATGGGGCTCGGGCTCCTCGCTTTTGCCATCGCCGCAGTCGACCGTGCGATCGCTCGTCGTCGCGAGCTTACCTCGCTCCGCCTCGTCGGCATCCCGGCGGCGACGCTCCGGCAAAGCCAATGGATCGAAGCGCTCGTGCCCATCAGCGGCGGAGCGGTGCTGGCCATCGCCCTCGGCCACCTCGCCGGCGCCACGTACCTCGCCCTCGTTGGCGACACCGATCTCGCTCCTCCCTGGAGGCCCACGCTCGTCCTCGCCGCTGGCGCCGCTATCGGGGGCATCGTCATTGCCGCGCTGACGGTGGTCGCCACCAATCAGCGCATCACCCCGGACACCATCCGCTCCGAGTGACGCGCGGTTGGATGACTCGACCACCGAGGGTCGATGCTCGATTCGGCTAACGGAATGCCGGCTGATCCCGCTTCGGCTAGAGTGGGAAGATGCCTCCCCGCTCGATCTTCCTCGACATGGACGACACGCTCCTGAACACCTCTGGTGGCGTCGAAGCGTCATGGAGCCTCGCCTGCGGCGAGTTCGCCCCCGCGCTCGGCATCGACGCGGCGACCCTCCGCGAACGCATCCGGCGCGAAGCCGCGGAGTTCTGGCGCGATGAGGCCAAGGTCGGCCACTGGCGCCTGGACCTCGTGGGCGCACGCGTCCACGTCATCGGGCTCGCACTCGAAGCGCTGGGCCTCGATGTGCTCGCGGCCCGGCCCCTCGGCGACCGTTACGGCGAGGAGATCATGGCGCGGCATGTCCTATTCGACGACGCGATCGAGACCCTCGAATGGCTGCGCGGCCGTGGCTACCGTCTCGGTCTGCTCACGAACGGTCCGCGCGAGATGCAGACCCACAAAGTCGCGCGCTTCGACCTCGAACGTCACTTCGATGTGGTGGTCATCGAGGGCGTCTTCGGCAAAGGCAAGCCGGAGCGCGCCGTCTTCGAACACGCGCTCTCGGTCACGGGCGCGCGGCCCGAAGAGGCGTGGCACATCGGCGACAACCTCTACGCGGACATCGGGGGCGCCCAGAACGCGGGCATCCACGCCGTCTGGATCCACCGCGACCGGCTCGAGATGGGCGACGAGCCCCATGCCATCCCCGACCGGGTCATCGGCCACCTCACCGACCTTCGCGACGCGCTCGAGGGCTGAGCCGCTAGCCCTCGGCCAATCGCGTATGATCCCCGTATGGCGTTCTCTGGCTCTGGCACCGGCAACGATTGGCGGATGGCGCTCGAACAGGCGCTCGCCGGCGCCCCGCGCGATGGCAACGACCTCGTCTTCTTCTTCGCCAGCCAAGACTTCGCCAGCGACTACTTGCCGATGGCCGCGACGCTGGTCGACCAGCTCGCCCCCCGCGTCCTGATCGGCTGTTCCGGCCAGGGCGTCATCGCGACCGGCGTCGAAATCGAAGAACAGCCGGGCCTCAGCGTCATGGCCCTGTCATTGCCGGGCGCCGACCTCCACCGCGCCCGCCTCCTCGGCAAAGACCTCGACGCCCTGCACACCCCGGAGGAGTGGCATCGCCGCCTCGGCCGAGCGCCCAGCGAGGTCAACGCCTGGGTCGTGCTTTCGGACCCGTACACCATCGACACGGACGCGCTCGTCGAGGGGCTTTCGCAGGCCTACCCCGGCTGCCCCGTGGTTGGCGGCATGGCCTCCGGCAACCCGCGTTGGCGCGGGACGCACCTCTTCGTCGACGGCCAAGTCTACCCCGAAGGTGCGGTGTTGCTCGCGGTCGGCGGCCCCTGGACGGTGCGCACCGTCGTTTCTCAAGGCGCCGAGCCGATCGGCGAGACTTGGACGATCACCGACGCTGACCGCAACCTGCTCAAGGGGCTCGGCGGCCGGGCGCCGCTCGAAGTCCTCATGGAGACGATGAAGCGCCTCTCGCCCGAGATGCAGCAACGCGCCTCGCGCAACCTCCTCATCGGCCTCGCGATGGACGAGTACAAAGACGAGTTCGGCCGCGGCGATTTCCTCATCCGCAACCTGATGGGTGCGGACAAGACCACCGGCATTATCGCGATCGGCGCGCTCCCGCGCGTCGGCCAAACGCTCCAGTTTCAGGTCCGCGACGCCCACGCCGCCGACGCCGAGCTCAGCGCGATGCTGGAGCAAGCGGCGGAGGAACTCGGGCCGGTGGCCCCGGCCGGCGCGCTCTTGTGTTCGTGCAACGGCCGCGGTCGCGGCCTCTTCCGCGAACCGCACCACGACGCAACGGCCGTCGACCGGCAGTTCGCCGGCCTGCCCGTCGCGGGCTTCTTCTGTAACGGCGAAATCGGCCCCGTCGCCGGCAAGACGTTCGTGCACGGCTTCACCGCGAGCATCGCCTTCTTCGTGCCGGTCTGAGCCGATCTTTGAGTCAGGGAGTTCCCATCGCAAGCGTGAAACCAAACTGCTGAAAGTCTCGGTCGAACGAGAATGCCACATCGATGCCCAGTCGTTCCATCACGGAAAACGAGAGTGCGTCTGTAAGCGAGAACGACTTATCGGCGTAGGTATAGACGATAGCCCGCGCTCGATCCTCATCGTCTCGGGTAGGATGAACCACCGTTAATGCCGAGGCCTCTGAGGCACGCAGGAATCGCGCCGCGCCGTCCCGCCCTATCCTGGAAAGCAGGAGGGCGTGCGTCTCTGCCACGACAAACACAGTCGTCACGAGTGCAATCCTCTCGCGCTGGGCGCGCTCAAGGACTCGCCGTGCTTGATCATGATTAACGTCGCGGCGTGCGCTAAGCGCGAAGAACGCCGAGGTATCTACGAATATCGAACGATTCTCGGCGCTACGCCTGCGGCTGGAGGCCATACGCTTCAGCCAGAGCCGTGCGCTTGTCTGCCGATACGGTGCCATCGTCGGGGCCATCGGCCATGCCGACCAGACTCCAGAGCGGATCCTCGGGTGTGAGATACCGGCGGCGGGTCCCAGACCGAGGCGAGGAGGCGCGAGGGGCTTTCGCTGTAGGGGCGGCGCTCGCGGCGCGGTTCCTCGCGGGCGCGGACTTCATGGCGTCGGCCGTTTGGGCCGTGCTGGTACTCACGCGGAGAGCATATCACTCATGGCAAGTGCGGCCCCCCTACCCCAACCCCACCGTCACCGGGCGCGTCATCCCCCCGAAGGTCGGCATCCAGCACGAGTGCTTCCCAGGGCCGCCGGCGACCAGGATGTGGATACTCTCCGGGCCGTCGGCCATCGGCAGGAGCGCGTCCAGCGGCTCGTTCGGGTCGCCGCCCTGAAGGCGGTCGCGCACCATGTCAAGAAATTCCGGCGACAGCTTCGACGCCGGATACCGCGCGTGCTCGAAGAGGTACCGCTGCACCGACTCCCGCGTGTGGCCGCCCGTCGCGACCGTCGCCACGTGCTCCGGCCCAAAGACGAGGATCGGCTCGCCGCGCGCGAGGATGTTGTTGCTCCCCGCTTGGCCCATGGCGCCCGCGACCGTCTGAAGGATGCCCTCCGGGGTGTTACTGCCATGGTCCTGGATGTTGTGCGGGCCTTCACAGGCGAAGACCGTCACGCACGATTGCCCTGCCTCCAAGCCGCGCGTCGTGTGAAACGGCGGCCAGGGGCTCGCGTCCTCGCGCTCGGTCGCGCAGAAGGCGAGCTTCGCCGGCGTGCCCTGGGTCGCGCGGTCGCCCTTGCCGGGCGTCGCACCAGCGATGCTCAGCAGGATGAGGCGCAACGCGCGGCCGATGGTCGCGTTGGCCGGAAATCCCGGTCCGAAGCAGCCCGCCCCGCCGTGGATGCCCGCCGCCCGCGCCGCTGGGCCGCTTACGAGGATGAAGACGCCCGCGGGGTGCGTGGTCGCGTTGATCCCGTCGAGGTTGAAGCGCTCGTGCGAAACGCCCTCGACCGCCGCGAGGAGGATGCCGAGATGCTTCGGCTCGCAGCCAGCCATCACGGCGTTGACCGCGATCGCCTCGACCGTCGCCTCCCCTTGGCGCGGGGGCAGCGTCGCCACGACCTCCAGCGGGTCGCGACGGGTCGCCTTCAGCATCGCCGCGACCCGCTCCGCCGTCGGCGGGATGACCGGCAAGCCGTCGGTCCAACCGCGCCGCCAGCACTCAGCGGCGAAGGCCGCAGGGTCGGCCGGCAGGTCGAACGCGCCCGCGGCGCGGCCTTGGCGGCTCAATCGCGCCTCCCGAGCGCGTCGATCACGGCGCTCACCGCTGCCAGCGCCTTCTCGCGGACGGCCGGCCCTCGGATGCCGCCCAGCGGATGTGGGACGACGACGTACGGCAGGCCGGGCAGCCCGCGCTGTTCGGCTTCAAGGTGAAAGAGGTCCTCGAAGGCATCGGTCACGATGCAGACCGTCGGGATGCCGAGCTTCTCGAAGGTAATCGCGGCGTGGACACTCCACGTCGTGCAGCTCCCTCAGTCGCTGCTCCCGACGAGGATGAAGTCGCTTCCACCTCGCAACAGGTCGACCGTGGACGCGCTGGGCGGCCCCGCGACCGGCTTGCTCCCGACCGTAAGCGGGCCGAGGGCGAATCGTTCGCGCATCCCCTCGACCATCGTCTCCATCAGCAAGCGGGCGTTTGCCTTCTTGTTCTCGAGGATTCCCGGCCGGAGCTGGAGCAGGGCGTCGGGCCGGCGGGCAAGGGTGACCTCTTCGACGCGGATATGCCCCGAGGGGTCGAGGATGCGGATCGTCTCAGCCATGGGTTGCCTCCGTTAGGCGAGCTTCGCGTAGATAGCCTCTTTGAGCTCGTCGAGCTCGGGAAAACGCCCGATCTCGCCCTTGCTGAACACCATCTCTCCGTCGACCAGCCAGTCGAAGATCCCGCGGTCGCCCGGCACGAGCGTGAGCTGGGCGACGTCCGACTGGATCTCCGTGAGCACCTCGCCGGCGAGCCAGAGCGCACGCGGGAGGTAGTTACAGCTGGCGCAGTAGTGGACGGTGATCTGGAGTGCCATCGCAGGCGACTGTAGGCGGCGACGCCTTCCGGTTCAACGTGGCGACTCAACGTCCGTGGGACTGCTCCCGCCGTCCGCGCACCAGATAGGCCGCCAGCAACAGCCCAAGCAGCGCGACGAAGCCCGCGAGCAGGCTACCGGGGAGGATCCAGCTCGTCCCGTCCTCGGCGCCCGTCCCGGTGGATGGCGCGGCCGGCGGCGGTCCCGCAGGGTTGTTGTCCGACGCGATCAGGTGCGGCCTGGACTGTTTGATGGTGACGCACCGGTCCGTGGGTTCGCCGCGAGCTGTATCGCTAATCAACACAAACCGGAAGCAGAGTTCCCCTTCGATCGCCTCCGGCACGAACACGAACTCGCGCTCCGACGGCGCCAGGATGTACTGCGCGAAGCCTGGGAAGTCGTTCTCATCGCCAGGCTCCTTCATGGCGACCCAAATGCACTTTGCCTTTCCACCGGCAACTCCGCTCCCCGGATCCGACCACGTTGCCCGCACCTCGTCTATCTTCTGACCCGGATCGGCAAGGCCCTTCTCGTCGTCAATCTGACGCACGTTCAACGCAAGGCCCGGTACCACCTGGCCCTTGACTGCTGGTTGATCGGCGAACTCAAGGAACCCCTGACACGCCGGGCCTTGGGCATGAGCCGGGCCGCCGCTCATGACCCTTCCCAGCCAGCCCAAGCCAGCGATCGATACGACGACCGCGCCCATGACAAGCCAACAAGAGAAGGACCCCACGCCTCCCGCCATACACATCCGTACGTGGAAGCTCGCCGCCGGGATGCGCACGAACCCAGAATTACACGAACTCCCCCGCCGCCTCGAAGAGGTCCCGCAGGCTCAGCCGGAACCCAGGCAGCACGTCTCCACCGTCCAGGACGCCATCGGCGGGCACAAGTTCGACCGACTCGCCTCGCCAAACCACGGCCGACTTCGGGTCGGGATAGATCACCCAAATCAGCGGCACGCCAGCCCGCCGGTAGTCGAACAGCTTGCCCTGCAACGCGCCCGCGTTTTCGCGCGGCGAAACCACTTCAACCACCAGGTCGGGCACGACGCTCAGCCAGCCCTTCGGGATACCCCCTGCGGGCACGCGATCACGGCGCACGAAGAGCACGTCGGGCTTGCGCACCGTGAACGGGTCGCCTGGCCAGATGGTGATCCCCGACTCCTGGGGGAAAACGAGCCCGAGCCGTCCGGCACGCACAAACTCTCGAAGACGGCCGTGCAACTCACCACCAAGCCAACTCGACTCGGACCCCATCGCGACCTCCTCGACGACGCCATCGACCAGCTCGAATCCGTCGCTTTCGGCGCTGAGCAGGAACTCGTCAGCTGTCAGTTTGGGCGGGACAAGGGTTGGCGCCGCAGTCATTCGACCTCCCGTCCGGACATTCTATCGCCCAGGCGCGGGCCCCGATACGGCCCGCTCGGCCCCGAACGCGCAGCTCTCACCTACCCACCCGATGCCCGGCGCTGGACCATCGCCATCGTCAGGTCGCCCCGCGTCTTCTCCAGGATGCCCCGCGTCTGGTCCGTCGTCCGGCGCAGGCCGCCGGTCATCGCGTCGGGGAAGTCCACGGTCACGAGCGCGTCGTAGATGTCGTCCATCGCCGCCAGCAGCGCCTCGCAGCCGTCGAACTCGCCGCGCCGCAGCCGGTCGAGCACCATGCGGCGGACTTCGCCAACCGCCTCGGCTATCCCGTTGAGATACGCCGCGTCCTCCACGCCGAGTTCCTCCGGGAGCGGGATCTCGCCGCCGCTGAGCAGCTGAAGCGTCGTGTGCGCCTCGGCCAGCTCCTTCTGCGCGTCGTGCAGGAAGCCGGCGTTGTAGATGTCGCCGAACGGCCGGAGCGCGGCCAGCGCCGTCGCGTGGGCCGCCCGTGCCTCAGCGAGCAGGCCCTCGGCACGCTCGAACTCAAGCCGGTGGATGGCCCGGATCGAGTTGGCGCTCAGCCGGATGATCGCCCGGCAGGATGCGAGCGCCGTCTCGCGGGCCGCGCTCTTGCGCGCCATCGTCTCGAGGATCCGCGGGATGGCCTGGTCGAGGGGCGCGGTCGAGACCACGCTCAAAGGTCCTTAATCGGGTCGGGCATCACCCCTTCGCGGGCGGCGTCGATCATCTCACGCGCCCCATCGGGCAGGTCCATGCCGTACTCGTCGAACTTCTTTTCGACCCAGGAGCCAATCTGGCGCGGGTCGCGGTAGTCGTCGGGGCCGTTGCCTCCCGACTGGCCGGGGTCACCGTACTTCTCCAGGATGTCGGACCGGCTGTAGCTGCGCCCGAACTTGGACATCATCCGGGACGTTTGCGCGCTCCCGCAGTGCTGACACGGCGGGCGCACCTCCGTATCGACCTTCCGGGTGAAATGGCTCGTGATTTTGCTGCAGTCGGCGCAGCGGAACTCATAGATTGGCATAGCACGATCAAACCGCACTAGGGGCGCGGTCGTAAAGCCCTCAACACCGAGGCGTTACCCGAAGACTCCCGCCGCCGCGAGCTCCGCGAGTTGCTCCTCGCGCCAGCCGGCCTCGCGGAGCACTGCTTCGGTGTTGGCTCCGGCTTCTGGAGCGGGGCCGCGCGCGCCTGTGTCCGTCCCGTGCATCCGGAAGGGCGTGTTGAGCGTCTTGAAGGGCCCGTGGACCGGGTGGTCCAACTCCGTGATCCAGCCCATCTGTTGGACCTGTGGGCTCGCGGCGACCTCCAGCGGCGTCGCGACGCCCGCCCAGATGATCCCCGCTTCATCGAAAATGGCGCCCCACTCCGCCAGCGGCTTCGTCGCGAACACGCCATCGAGCTCCGCCACCCAGGCGACGTTGTGCTTGCGCAACGCTTCGAGGTCCGGCGCCAGGTCGGCCCATTCCGGCTTGCCGACCGCCTTCGCAAAGCGCGGCCAGTAGGCGGGGAACGGCTTCGGCATCGCGAACTGGATCCAGCGGCCGTCGCCACACTGGAAGTGGTTCGTGATCGGCGTCCGCGGGGCATTGCGGCTGGCGCGCTTCGGGTCGACGCCGCTCGCAAGCGTCGAGGCATAGTCCGCCGCGATCGTCCACATCCCCGAGACCTGGAGACAGGTCTCGACGAACTGCGCCTCACCGGTCACTTCGGCCATACGTAGCGCCGCGAGGCTCGCCGCGAGGATGTTCAGCGAGGTCGTGTGGTCGCCCTGGCCGGAACGGCAGTCGGGCGGCGCCTCGGTCGGCTCGCCCATCAGGCCCATGATCCCGCTCGCCGCCCAGAAGGCTGCGTGGTCGAACCCAGGCCGCC
This sequence comes from Dehalococcoidia bacterium, assembly GCA_046152925.1. Lineage (GTDB taxonomy): Bacteria > Chloroflexota > Dehalococcoidia > Tepidiformales > Tepidiformaceae > CAMAUF01. Next base: position 2,106 of record JBJXFX010000046.1, on the reverse strand, counting down.
ACGATTCCGGCCCTTCGCTCCCATACCCGCTGAGCAAGACGTAGGCGACCTTCGGGCTCACCGCCTTCAGGTCCTCGAACGTCAGCCCATAGCGGGCCCGCCGCTCGGGCAGCAGGTTCGTGATGAAGATGTCCGCCGTCTTCGCGAGTTCGCGCACGGTCTCGGCGCCTCCCGGCTTATCGAGGTCGACCGTGATCGAGCGCTTCCCCCGGTTGTCGAGTTGGAAGCTGTAGTTCATCGCGAACGGGATGTCGAAGCCGATCTTCACGCCGGTCGCGCGGTAGGGGTCACCGCCGGGGGGCTCGACTTTGATAACATCCGCGCCCATGTCCGCCATCATCGCCGCCGCCGCTGGCGCCGCCAGCCAGTTCGCGACCTCTAAGACCCGCACGCCATCGAGTGGTGCCGCCATCGCCCGCCTCCGGAAAGGACCGTGCGCGCAGCTTCGCCTGGCCGCCACGGAGTCGCAAGGATGATGGCCGCGCCGGCTTCGCAACCACTGCCGGCTCCTGCGCCGCCCTGGGCCGGCCTTCGCGTGCTCGACCTCACCACGGAGATGGGCGCCCTCGCCGTCCGCCTCCTGAGCGGCCTCGGCGCACGCGTCACACGGGTCGTCCCACCGAGTGGCGACCCGCTCGCACGCCGCGGCCCGTTCGCGATCGGTGCGGACGGCGAGCCCGTCTCCCTGCCGTGGCTCCACCTCAACGCAGGCCGCGAAACGGTCGAACTCGACCTGAAGGCGCCCGTCGGCCGCGTCGCCTTCCTCAAGCTGTTGGGCGAAGCCGACGTCCTGATCGAATCCCAGCCTCCCGGTGCGATGGCGAAGCTCGGGCTCGACTATCCCGAGACAGGCCCCCACTTCCCCAAGTTGATTTGGACGTCGATCACGCCCTTCGGGCGGACCGGCCCCGCCGGCCGCTGGGCCGGCACCGACCTGATCGGGATGGCGGCGGGGGGCCTCCTCAGCCTCTGTGGCGACCCCGACCGTGCACCACTGCGGCCCTCTGTCGAGCAAGGTTATGTCCACGCGAGCCTTCAAGGGCTGGTGGGGACGTTGGTCGCGCTCCATGCGCGGGAGCTCACCGGGCGGGGCCAACTCGTCGACGTGTCGATGCAAGAGGCGATCGCCTGCTGCCTCGGGAACGCGCGCCTCTTCTACGAGTTCCAAGGGCTTGTCACGAAGCGCGCTGGCGGCGGACGGGCCTATGGCGCGACCGGCTCGCGGCTCGTCTACCCCTGCGCCGACGGCCACGTCGCCTTCGGCCGCACCCCTGACGCAATGGCCCCGCTCGCCGCCTGGATGCGCGAAACCGGCTTCACCCCGCTCTTCGACCCCGAAGAGTGGGCAAAGCTGCCGCAGTCCGGGCCCGGCACGCCCGGCCCCGAAAAGGCGCGCGAACTCGAGGCGTCGGTCGTCGGCTTCTTCGCCACGCGCAAGAAGATGGCCCTCTACGAAGAGGGTCAAGCGCGCGGCATCATGCTCTGCCCCGTTTCGAACCCGGCCGACCTGCTGACCAACGCCCAACTCCTCCACCGCGAGTACTTCGAGCGCGTCACCTTTCCCGAGCTGGGCCGGCCTGTGCTCGTCCCCGGCGCCCCCGTGCGCATGGCCGCCACACCCTGGCTTCCGACGGCCTCGCTCCTCACGTCGACTGGCGAAGCCCCAGCCCGCCCACAACCACCAGCGCCCACCTCCGAGACGGACTCGCGACGGATCCTCGAAGGCCTGCGCGTCGCGGACTTCTCCTGGGTCGGCGTTGGCCCGCTCTCGACCCAGACGCTTGCCTGGCTCGGCGCCGAAGTCATCCGCGTCGAGTCGTCGACGCGTTATGACGTGTTCAGGACGGGCGGGCCGCAGCGCGGGGCCTTCCCCGACGCCAGCGCCTACTTCGCGAACTGCAACCGCGACAAGCAGGCAATCACCCTGAACCTCAAGCACCCCCGCGCGCGCGAGGCCGCTCTCCGGCTCGCGGCGGCCTCGGACGTCCTCGTCGAGAGCTTCACGCCGGGCTTCCTCGACTCCGTCGGACTCTCCTACGACGACGTGCGGGCGGTCAATCCCTCAATCATCTATCTCTCCTGCTCCATGGAAGGGGCCGGCGGGCC
>JBJXFX010000045.1:0-23577 GCA_046152925.1 Dehalococcoidia bacterium | reverse complement strand
GCGCGACCCTGAAGGCCCGTGGCGGGATTGTCGGCGGGCCCTCCGAGATCCTCGAGAGCCTCGGCCAGCTGCGCGAGGCCGGCGTCGACGAAGCGCTCTTCGTCTATGCGCCGGGGGTGACGGCGTTACTCGCGTCCTCGGTGTTGCCCCAAGCGCAGGCCCTTTAGGGGCAACCCGCGGGAGCCCACCCTCCGGCAGGTCGTCCGCGTCAAAGGGTAGGCAGGCAGGGCGAGGTGCGAGATCCCGGGGCCGCCCTTGCCACGGTCAGGCCGACGTAGCTACGCTTTGTCATGCGATTCGTGTGGGATGAGGCCAAGGGGCGGGCCAACCTCCGGAAGCACCATATCGACTTCGCCGACCTGGAGCCGTTCTTCATCTCCGATCCGGTCGCGGGTGAGGACGATTCCGATCCGGCCGAGGACCGTCAGAAGGCGATAGGATGGACCGAAGACGTTCTCCTCGTTGTTGTGTTCACCGAAACAGCCGACGTCATCCGCATCATCTCCGCAAGAAAGGCCACCCGTCATGAAGAAATCGGCTACTGGCACGCGCACGGGTACCGACTGGGACCGCCTGCGGACCATGACTGACGACGAGATTGATCTCTCGGACATCCCCGCGACGCCGCCCGGGTGGTTCGACACCGCGGTCGTCCGCAATCACGGTGCACCGCTCCCTGCGACGGTGGAGTTCCGGCTCGAGATCGAGCCGGCGGTCCTCCTTTGGTTCGCGGGGCGCGGCCGCGAGTACCCGCTCGAGATGGCCGCGGCCTTACGCGCGTACATGGAGGCACATGAGGCCGAGGCAGCGCCCGTCAGCGCGGCAGGGACGTAACCCAACCACTCCCCGCACATTTGTTCGTTGACCGGCCCGCCCGCGCCACCTAGCATAGGTCGAGCCTGAACCGGAGCCGGAGACCATGGCAAAGTTCATCTTCGTGACCGGCGGCGTCGTTAGCTCCGTCGGTAAGGGCATCACCACCGCGAGCCTCGGACGCATCCTCAAAAGCCGCGGCGTCACCGTCTCTATCCAAAAGCTAGACCCGTACCTCAACGTCGACCCCGGCACGATGTCGCCCTATCAGCACGGCGAGGTCTTCGTCACCGTCGACGGCGCCGAGACCGACCTCGACCTCGGCCACTACGAACGCTTCATCGACCAGGACCTCACCGCCGCAGCCTCGGTAACGAGCGGCCGCATCTACCAGGCCGTGCTCGACAAAGAACGCCGCGGCGACTACCTCGGCGGCACGATCCAGGCCGTCCCACACCTCACGAACGAGATTAAGGGCCGGATCTATGGCGCGGCGAAGCAGGCGGGCTGCGACGTCCTCATTTGCGAGGTCGGCGGCACTGTCGGCGACATCGAGGGTGAAAGTTTCCTTGAGGCCATCCGCCAAATCCGCCACGAACGGTCGCGCACCGACACGCTCAGCATCCACGTCTGCTTCCTCCCGTTTGTCGGCGCCACGGGAGAATTGAAAACAAAGCCGACCCAGCACTCGGTCCGCGAGCTCCGCTCAAAAGGTATCCAGCCCGACGTGATCATCCTCCGGTCCGACCAGACGGTGCCGCGCGACATCAGTGAGAAAGTTGCGTTGTTCTGCGACGTCGAACCGCGGGGCGTTGTCCCGTTGGAGACCGTGGCCTCGATCTACGAGGTCCCGCTCGTGCTAGAACAACGCGGTCTCGGCGACGTTACGATCGAGAAGCTCAGCCTCGAAGGCCCGCGCGACCTCGACGACTGGCGGGCCATGGTCGAGCGAATGAAGCACCCGACCGGCACCGTGACTGTCTCGATCGTCGGCAAGTACGTAAAGTTGAAGGATGCGTACCTCTCCGTGAAAGAGGCGCTGGTCCACGGCGGGATCGCGAACGGCGTCGATGTCGACATCCAGTGGGTCTCGGCGGAGTCGTTGGAGACGCGGTCCGCCGCAGAAGTCCTCGCAGGCTCGGCGGGGATCATCGTCCCTGGCGGCTTCGGCGAACGCGGCTGGGAAGGAAAGATCAAGGCCGCGAACTACGCGCGCACCGCTGGCGTGCCCTACCTGGGCCTCTGCCTCGGGATGCAGGTGATGGTCACCGAGTTCGCGCGCAACGTCTGTGGTCTGGAGGGCGCCAACTCCACTGAGTTCGACCCCGAGAGCCCGCATCCCGTGATCTCCCTGCTTGAGGATCAGACCAGGATCGTCGATAAGGGCGGCACAATGCGGCGCGGGGCCTATCCCTGCAGCCTCAAGCCGGGCTCCCTTGCGGCATCGAGCTTCGCGACGGACACGGTTTCGGAGCGGCACCGGCACCGCTGGGAGTTCAACAACGCCTACCGGGACCAGCTCGAAGGCGCGGGGCTGCGCGTCAGCGGGACATCGCCGGATGGCTCCCTCGTCGAAATCTCCGAGATAGCGGGGCATCCGTTCATGCTCGGGACGCAATTCCACCCAGAGCTGCAGAGCCGGCCGAACCGGCCGCACCCGCTGTTCCGGGAGTTCATCGCGGCGGCGGTCCGGAAGGGCGCGCCCACAGGGAAGTAGCCGTTCGACCGTTGCGGCGGTTGGCCTGGCGGCGCAGAATCGGTCCATGGCGCACTACATCTTGCTCGTCACCCTCGAAGCCGATGGCCGCGAAAAGCTGATCGACGACCCGCACGCCCTGCGACGGTCGGTCGACGCCCTCGAAACCCCGCAGACGCGGGCGCTCGGCCTCTACGCCGTGCTCGGCCGGTTCGACTTCGTGCTCTTGGTCGATTCGGATGACAACGAACACGTCGCGCGCTTCTCGCTTGCGCTCAGCCGCCGGGCGGGCGTGAACGTCGAAACGCTGCCCGCCATCCCGATCGCGGAACTGGACGACCGTGACGACCGCGGTAGCCGCCGGGAGCCGGAGCGTCGCGAAATCGACCCGCCCTGGGCCCGAGAGCGCGCCGGCTCGCCCGGAGGATTCACCATCCCGAGCCCGCGCTAGCCGCCCCAGGCGGACGCATCCCGTATACTCGGGGCAACGCATGGCGACGACTGTGACCAAGCCCGGCATCGAGATCCTGGACGAGACCGACCAGGAGATGGGGAAGCCCTACCACCTCATCCTCCTTGATGACGACCACCATACCTACGCGTACGTCATCCGGATGATGCGCCAACTCTTCGGCTATTCGAAAGATAAGGCGTTCGCCATCGCCTGCGTGGTGGACTCGCAGGGCAAGGCGATCGTCATGACGGGCCCGCGCGGCGAGGCCGAGCGCAAGCAAACCGAAATCCACAGCTTCGGCGCCGACCCGGACATGCCGGATTCGGTCGGCAGCATGTCGGCGACCCTCGAACCCGCGGCCTAATCCCTTGGACCCACTGGGTTAGAGGATGCGCCTCCGGATGAACCGGCGACGCGCTATCGGCCGGCCAACCAACGGCCGGCGGCGGAAGAAGAACAAGCGGCGAAGAAACACGGGGTAGCCTCCAAGGGGGACTCTACCCTTGCAATGGCGTGTCCGGCCCGGAAGGTGACGGGCTGCCCGGCGAGCCGCCCGTTGGCGGCCGCCAGGCGTTCGCCGCCCGCCCGTCCTTCGCGGCTTCCGCGGCCGCCTGAATGCGCGCTGCCCGCGTCTCGGGCCTGCGTGCCTGGGTGATCCACTCAAGCACGCCGCGGCGGGCCGAACGGCTCATCGCCTCCCAGCGCTCAGCGGAGCCGGCCGCGGCGAGGGCGGCAGCCAGATCCTCCGGCAGGAGGAGGTCTTCCACGGTGTCTAACAACGTCCAGCTCCCGTTCGCCTTCGCAGCTTCGATAGCGGCCAAGCCGCGCTCCTGCATCAGCCCAGCGGCGATCAACCGTTCGACGCGCTGCTTGTTCGGCCGGGACCAGCCGCTCCGCGCCTTCCGCGGGGCGCACCAGAGCAGGCTGCGCTCCTCATCAAGCTTTCCCGGCTTCGAGTCGACCCAACCGAAACAGAGGAGTTCTTCGACTGCCTCGTCGTAGTCGATGCGGGGCTTGCCTGTTGCCTCCTTAAACGAGACGAGCCACACGCCCTGAGAAGACGCCTGGTTCGCCTGCAGCCACGCGCGCCACTCCTCGCGCGAGAGCGGATGCATCATCGGGCGGCCATCGGGCGCCACCCCTTCCTCAGCGATCACGGCCGGCTGCGCACAGCCAACACGCGGTCCCAGATGGCGTGCGCGACCGCGTACTTCGCCATCAACGGCAGCTCTTCGATGCGACCGTCGGGGTAGAAGAAGGTCACCTGGTTGGTGTCGGTCGCAAACCCGCTGCCCGCTTTGGTGACATCGTTGCCGACGATAAAGTCGAGCCGCTTGCGCTCGAGCTTCTCGACCGCGTTCGCCGCGAGGTTCTCGGTCTCCGCGGCGAAGCCGACGCGCACGCCGCCACCCTCCAGGGAGCCGAGGATGTCGGGCGTCTTGGCCAACCGCAGCTCCAAGTCGTCCTTGCCGGGCGCCTTCTTGATCTTCTGGTCTGCGGCCGTCTCGGGGCGGAAGTCCGCGGGCGCCGCCGCCATCACGAGCGCGTCTGACTCGACCGTCGCCTCCCGGAGAGCGGCGAGCATCTCGGCCACCGTCGCCACGTCCTTGCGCGCGACGCCGATCGGCGTGTCCAGCGCGACGGGCCCGGCAACCAGCGTGACTGTGGCGCCACGGTCGCGGGCCGCCTCGGCGATGGCGAAGCCCATTTTGCCGCTGCTCCGGTTGCCGATGAACCGGACGGGGTCGAGCGGCTCCTGCGTGCCGCCCGCGGAGACAACGACGTGCAGCCCTCGCATATCGCCTGCGGCCTGGCCCAGAGCGGCGGCGACGGCGCCCACGATCGCAGGCACTTCGACCATCCGGCCGGCGCCGTTTCGCCCGCTCGCGAGCCGCCCCCGCGCGGGGCCGACCAAGCCCACGCCCCGGTCTCGCAGGATCGCCACGTTCGCCTGGGTCGCCGCGTGCTCCCACATGTTGCTGTCCATCGCCGGCGCCACCAGGACGGGCGCAGTGGTCGCGAGCGCCGTCAGGGAAACCATGTCGGGCGTTTGGCCGGCGGCGAGGTTCGCCATGAAGTCGGCCGTGGCGGGCGCGACCACCATGATGTCCGCCCGGCGCGCCACTTCGACGTGCGCCTCGGGCTCGGCGGCGCTGAACATGTCGATGACGACTGCGCGCCCAGACAACGACTGAAACGTGAGCGGTGTGACGAAGCGGGCTGCGGCAGGCGTCATGATGACCTCGACCGTCGCTCCTGCCTGTCGCAGCTTGCTGCACAGGTCCGCGGCTTTGAAGGCCGCGATGGAGCCAGTCACGCCAAGCACGACGTGCTTGCCATCGAGCGGCGCCGCGCTGCGGGCGAATTCACCGCCGGGGCGGGGGAGCTCGTTCAACTTCAGTGTCATCGGTTCAACTCGTAGATGTAGCGCAGGCCGTTCAACGTCAGGTCTTGGTCGACCACGTCGATGCACGAAGTTTCGTTCGCGACCTGCTTGGCCCAGCCGCCGGTCCCCACCACGGTGGGGCTGCCGCCGAGCTCCTTCTTGAAGCGCTGGACGATGCCCTCCACCAAGCCGACGTAGCCGAAGAGGATACCCGACTGCATGGCGTGGATGGTGTTCTTGCCGATTGCGACCGGCGGGCGTTCCAGCTGGACGCGATAGAGCATGGCTGCCCGGCTGAACAGCGCTTCAGAGGCAATGCCAATGCCAGGGGCAATGGCGCCGCCGAGGTAATCGCCCTGTGCGTTGACGGCGTCGAACACCGTCGCTGTGCCGAAGTCGACCACGATGACGGGGACGCCGTACTGCTTGATCGCGGCGACGGCATCCACGATTCGGTCGGCGCCGAGCTGTTTGGGGTTGTCGTAGAGGATCCGGACGCCCGTCTTGAGCCCGCCGTGGCCCACGATCATCGGGGCGACGCCGAAGTAACGCTTGCAGACCTGCTCGAACGTCGGGATGAGGGGCGGCACATCGCAGCCGATGATGCAGGCATGGATGTCCTTCGGGGAGTACTCCTGGGTCGAGAGGAGCGTCATGAGAAGGACGCCGTACTCGTCCGGAAGCTTCTCGGTCTCGACGCCGATCCGCCAGGTGGCGGAAAGCGTGTCGCCGTCGAAGAGACCGACGTGGATCGAGGTGTTACCGATATCGAGCGCAAGAAGCATCTGGGGCCTGACCTGCTTGGGGCCCTCAGGGGTCCCCGTGCGCGGACTACGCTACAGGATGGCCCGGCGCGCGCCAACGGGAGGGAGGCGCGCGCCTGGCCCTGCGGTTAGCGGCGGGAAAGGAGGTCGCGGATTTCGCGGAGGAGGACGACATCCTCGGCCGGGGCTGGCGGGGCGGCCGCCTCTTCTTTCTTCGCGCGAGCCTGGAGCATGCCGATGGGCTTCACGATGAAGAAGAAGACGGCTGCGCCGACGGTGATCAGGTTGATAACCGAGTCGATGAGCGCGCCGATCTGCAACCGGCCATCGCCGATGTCGATCCCGACGCTCGCGAAACTCGGCTTCCCGAAGATCGCCCCAATGATCGGACTGATGATGCCGTCGACAAACGTCGTGACCGCCGCGCCGAACGCGACGCCCATGATGACCGCGACGGCGAGGTCAACGACGTTTCCGCGCATGAGAAACGCCTTAAATTCCTGGATGATTGGTGAGTTCACTGTATAGCCTCCGAATTGCAACTTCGGGCGCAGCGTAGGCCGGGCGAAAACGAAACGCAACGCTTGCGCGCCAACGAGTGGATTCCAGGATTGCATCGAAGGGCCGTCGAATCGGGCTTTACGGGAATGGCGACTGGCCTGCGCCGCGAATTGGAATACTGCGCGGGCCGCTAATTCAGGCGAAAAGCGTCCTCGCCGTCATCGTCTTCGTCGTCCGTGCTGTCGTCGCTATAGACGCCCGCGGGCGAGCCCTTCCAAACCGTGACAATAAAGTCCTCGCGATACGGGTTCGCCGTCATCACGAGCTGTTCGTCCGCGCTGTCGATCAGCTGCTGGATGCGGACTTCGTCCGCGTCCGCGGTCGTGCAGAGCGTCGCGTGCACCTGGTCCGACTGGTAGTGGATATCGATCCGGCCGACGAGGCCGCCGTCCTCGAAGATCATGTACGCCTCAGAAGAGGGCGTCCGGCTTTCGCGTTCGAAGTAAATCACAGGGGGCGTACCTGACCTTTGCCGAGGATGGTCCATTTGTAACTCGTGAGCTCGCGGAGGCCCATCGGCCCGCGCGCATGCATCTTCTGCGTCGAAATCCCAACTTCTGCGCCGAGGCCGAACTGGGCCCCATCCGTGAACTGCGTGCTCGCGTTGACGTAGACGCATGCAGAATCTACCTCATCGAGAAAACGCATGGCGTTCGAGTAGTTCTCCGTGAGGATGGCGTCGCTGTGGTGGCTCCCATAGTGCTCGATGTGCGCGATCGCGTCGTCCATCGAATCGACGACGCGGACGCCCACCTTGAGCGCGAGGTGCTCCGTGCGCCAGTCCGCCTCGGTGGCCGTAAGCACGGAGTGGCCGGCTGCGGCGTGGCCGGCGAGCAAGGTTTGCGCGCGCGCGTCTGCCACGAGCTCCACCTTGGGGCCCCAATGTTCGCTGAGCGCCGCCAGGAACGCCGGCGCGCTCTGATGGTGCACGAGCAGCGTGTCGACCGCGTTGCAGATGGAGTAGCGGCGCGTCTTCGCGTTGTCCACCACCGTGACGGCCATCGCAAGGTCGATTTCGGCGTCAACGTAGATTTGCACGACGGCGTCACCGTGGGCGACCACGGGCATCGTGGCCTTGCGCCGGACGTAGTCGATAAGCGCAGGGCCACCGCGCGGCACAATGATGTCGACCAAGTCGTGCATTTCGAGCAGTTCATCCACGTGGCCACGGTCGGGGTCGCTGATCACCTGGACGCTGTCGCCGGGGATGCCTGCTTCAGCGAGCCCGCGCTGGAGAAGCCGGCCGAGGGCCTCGTTGCTGTGCCGCGCTTCCTTGCCGCCGCGGAGGATGGCAGCGTTGCCGCTCTTCAGGCAGAGGGCGGCGATGTCGATGGTCACGTTCGGCCGCGACTCATAAATGCAGGCGACAACCCCGAGCGGGACCCGCCGCCGGCCGATCCGGAGGCCGTTTGGCAACGTCCGCACGTCGAACTCTTCGCCGATCGGGTCGGGCAACGTGGCGACCGCCCGCGTGTCGTTGGCGATGCCACGAAGCCGGTCGGGTGTCAGCGTGAGGCGCTCGAGGAAGTAGGCATCGAGGCCCGCCGCACGGCCAGCCTCGAGGTCTTCGGCGTTGGCCGCGAGCACCGCAGCCTGGTCGGTCTCCAGGAGCTCGGCGACCCGGCGGAGAGCCTTGTTTTTGGCGTCTGTCGAAAGCTGGGCGATTTGGCGGGCGGCCGCGCGAGCGGCGGCCGCCCGGTCGCGGATGTACGAAGCGGTGGCGGTGCTCATAGCTCGCCAGTGTATGGCATCACGAGGCCGCTGACCCCTCCCCGGGTGTTGCGCTGTCTTGGCGTTCGGCCAGCTTCAGCAGCGCGGCGAACATGGTCGGTCAGTGGGCGGCCAGTCGACCGATGCTCGATCAGGCGCCGCTCGCCGTCGGACTCCTCTTCCAGCCACGAGGACGGCCGCGACGATGAGCGTGAAGACCGCGGCGTGCCAGCAAGGATGGCCTAGCGCGACCCGAAACCCTCGTAGCCCGCCTCGGCGTGAAGGCTGCTCTACGAATGAGGCGTCCAAAGGATGAGAAGGCGATGGCCCGGACGCCAAGTTCCGTGCTAGCACGGATGGCAGCGGGAGGCCGAGCGCCGATGCTTCCAACCAGAAACGGGAGGTTAATCATGGAACGAATTGGTGGAGTCCTTGGACTCCTCGCTGGCGTGCTTCTCCTGGGAGCGATGCTCGGGTCGGCTGCGACGCCCGCCGGCGACGCGCCAGATCAGGAGTGGGTGGACTACAGCGAGGACAATGGCTTGCGCGTGGTCGTCCAGGCCGTCCTCTTCATCCTCGGAGGGTGCGCGCTCATCGGCGCGTTCGCGTTCGGGGTCCAGGGGCGCGTTTCGGGGCCTGACCCGATCGATCGCGCCTTCGGGCAATTTGGCCAATCCTGTGCCACATTAGGTGCGGTTGGGATCGTGACCGCCGGGATCGTCGGGGCGGCATCGGGTGCCGCGCACCTGATGGGCGATGTCCCCGTTGATGCCGGATTTGCTCGCACAACCGACAACCTCTTCTACGGGTTCCTGTTGCTCGGCGCCGCCGTCCCTCTGGGGGTCATGACGGCGACGGTCGCGGTTCAAGCGCGCCGCCGTCGTACCTTCGCAGCCTGGTTCATGTGGCTGAGCGTCCTCGCGACGTTGGGCATGGCGGGTGGCCTGCTCTTCGTTCCATTTCTTCTTCTGCCGTTCTGGCTCATCGGGCTCGGGGTAGAACTGCTGCGGTCGGCGGGGCGTAGCGTGGTCGATGCGTCGGCTCACCCTGCCACGGCCTGACCGGGGGCCGGGTCCGAGTCCTGCCGCCCTTCCGGCCGCTCGACTCGGACCACTACTCCCGCCAACGTTTCACCAAGACGCGGGCCCCCTCGCCCGTGGCCCGCGCTTCCCGTGTAATGGAACCAGAACGCGAGGAGCCACCATGGGAAACAGCGACGCCACGAACATCGCACACATCATCGCGATCTGGTTTCACCTCCTCGGGATAGCGCTCTTCGTTGGGCCCCAGTTCTTTCTCGCCTTCGCCTGGGTGCCCGTTTCGCGGAGCATCCAAGACCAACGCGTCCGCGTGGACCTGATGCGGAAGCTGACCCGTAAGTTCCTTTGGCTTGGCGGCATCGGGCTGGTCCTCATCGTGGTCGCCGGCACCTACCTCATCTCGAACTGGCGCGACTACTACAACATCGACGAAGAGGCGAGCTTTACCTCGATCCGCTACGGCGTGCTGTTCATCGTCAAGATGTCGATCTTCCTGGTGTTGCTCGCCGCGCTCGCGTTTCACTCGTTCGTGGTTGGGCCCAGGCTGATCGACCGGATCGAAGACCAGTTCAGCGGCGGCACAGCGACGCCGGCGGAAATCCGCAGCGCCCGCATGGCTTCCATGGCGGTGAGTATCGTCGGGCTCGTCCTGGCGCTGACCATGATGGTTTTGGGCGTGATGATGAACACGGCCGATTTCTCGATCCGCGACATCTGACCTTCTTGGACCTGCTGACCCGCGCCAACGCCGCATCGGAGCCTGTATCATCGAGCCCGAGGAAACGATGACAGCGACCGCAGTGCTCTCGCCGCCGCCCGAGACGTGGCCGGAAATCCCAGAACGCGACGGCTATGAGTACGTCGATGGCAGGTGGGTGAAGCTGGCCGTGGGCATGCGCGAAACCTTGATCGGCTTCAACGTCCGGAACCTGTTGGCTGCGTATGCGGAACCTGCCGGCCTCGGATGGTCGCCACCGCCACACGAGTCGCCCTATCAGATTTCGCCCGAGCATCCCAGGCGCTACCGGAAACCGGATGCCTCGTTCGTGCGCCGCGACGCCCTCACCTTCGAGGAGGCGCCGGAGGGCTTCCTCCACACCGTCCCGGCCCTCGTGGTCGAAGTCGTTTCGCCGCGCGACAATGCGGTCGAACTCGACCAGAAGATCGCGGAATACCTCGAAGCCGGCGTTGAACTCGTCTGGGTGCTGAACCCGAAGACGCGCGTGGTGATGGTCTACCGTGGCGACGGGAGCACGACGCGGTTAGTCGCCAGCGAACGCCTCGGCGGCGAAACCGTCCTTCCGGGCTTCTCCGTCGAGGTCGGACGCCTCTTCGAGACGCGCATCCCCTAGCCCCGGGGTGCTATCGCCCACCGGCGGCGGAGGGCGTCCCGGACTTCACGATCACCGCGACCGCCCAAGCGTGGGCAACGTTGATCGCCGCGCCGGGCGAGGCACGCGCGGAGGCGATGGGCGAACTCGCCTTCGCGGGCGAAGCAGCGGCGATCGCGACCTTCGGGAGCTGTACCGCGTCCCGTAGACTCTCCGGACCGCCCTGGAGGCGTCTCTATGATCACCTGGACCGTCCTTCTTCGCGCTCGCCCTGGCAAAGTCGACGACTGGATTGCGTTAGCGAACGAGCTCACTGAGAGTTCGCATCGCCTCGACGCGGGCTGTGTCGTCTACCTCTGCCTCCAGCATCAGGACGACCCGCTGGAGTTCACCTGGTACGAGCAGTGGGCCGACCGGGAAACGCTCGACGCGCACATCCAGCGCATCCGGCCCATCACCCTCGGCGACGAGCGGAGCCGCGATGGATTCGAAAGCCGGCTCCAGGCCTGCATCGAACGGCGCGAACAGGTGGCCTGGCGCGAGTTTCAGCAGGCGCCGCCCGCGCCCTGGGCCTACAAGGACCCAGGCTTCACTGCGCTGATCCACTCCCGCGTGAAGGAAGGCCGCGAGGCCGAGTACGCCTCGCTTCTCCCAGAGTTGACCGCCATCGCCACGAGCCAGCCGGGACACGTCGCCTACATCCAGCACCAATTCGAAACGGACCCAATGCGGTTCATGCTTTTCGAGCAGTGGGCCGATGCGGCGGCCGCGGCGGCGTATGTGGAAGCGCTCGTCGCTCGGCTCGGTCCGCCGCGACCCGGCGAACGGCTCCCCGCCAGGTTGATGGAGCTACGCGAGGCATACCAGGTCATCCGCTGCACGGTCGTAGCCTGAGGCCGGCGGTTAGCCCACGCCGCCCGCCGCCGGGTCCCGTTCGAAGGGGCCTGGGAGGTCGAACTCGCGCGCCATCTCGCGCATCGCGGGGAGAACCTCTTCACCCATGAGGCGAAGGCTGCGCATGGCGTCGCTGTGCGTCATCGCGCCGTCGCCATCCCAGACCATCACGGTGCCGGGGCGGACCTTCTCCAAGGCGACGCGAAGCTCGGCGATCACCTGCTTCGGCGTCCCGGCGATGATGCCGCGCTTCGCCCGCTGGTCTTCGAAACTGCCAGGGGTGAAGCCCGTGGGCGAAAGGCCGCGTCCCGCCAGCTGGGCGCGTGAGGCCGCCGTCGGCAAGAGCTGCTTCCGCGATGTGAGCCCCGGCAGGGCCTGGAGCCAGGGCTTCACGCTGCCCTGGTTGCCTTCGAGGAACGGGTTGCTTGGCCCTTCGAGGAGCTTGCGGGCGGTCGCGTCCGCCAACTCTTCGGTCTCGTCGACATGCATTTTCACCATGTAGCCGTAGTTCTGGGGGCCGGCCTCGTAGCCGTTCTCTTGGGCGATCTGGCGGTAGAGCTCGAAGCACTGCATCGTCGGCTCTTCGTCGGTAGCGGTCATGATGTAGGGGTAGCGCTTCCGGGCGGCCCATTCGAGCGTGTTATAGCTGAGCACGCCGGGTATCCAAATGGGCATGTGCGGCTTCTGGTAGGGCTTCGCCCACGGGTTCACGTAGCGCATCTGGTAGTGGCGCCCCTCCCAGCGGAAGGGCCCGGGGTCGGTCCAGGTCTTCACGATGAGATCGTGCGCTTCTTGGAAGCGTTCCCAGTTGTAGGGCGTCTGGGCGTTGTGCGAGAGGCTCTCGCGCCCCGTGCCGCGCACCCAGCCGGAGATCAGCCGGCCCTTCGAAATGACGTCGATCATCGCCAGCTCTTCGGCGAGGAAGATCGGGTCGCTGCGCACGGCCAGCAGGTTCCCGAGCAACACGATTTTCGCCCGCTTGGTTATCCGGGCGAGGATCGATGCCTCGACGTTGAGCACGCTCCCCATCGTGAACGGGGTCGAATGGTGCTCGTTCAGCATCAGGCCGTCGAAGCCCATCTCTTCGGCGTAGAGCTTCTCGTCGAAGTACCGGTTGTAGAGGTCGTGGGCGACCTCCGAGTCGTAGTCGCCGTTGCTCAACACGAGGTCGGTGAGCTCTTCCTTGCCCTTGCCGAAGAAGCTGGCCTTGGGGTCCTGATAGGGCCGCTCGGTGAAGTAGCCGATGAACATCGCGTTAGGCCCTCCGGCTGGATTCGCTGGCGTCGATCACGATTTGGGCGAGGTCGCCCGGGCGTTCGAGGTCGAGTGCGTGCCCGCCGCCGTGCATCAGCTCGACCCAGCAGTTTTGGAGGCGTTCCCGCCAGCGAGCCGCGGTCGAGGGCGGGATGACCGCGTCGGCCGTGCCCCAAACGAGCGTCGCCGGCGTCGCAACGGCCTTCAACGTCTCTTCCAGCTCATACGAATACATATAGGGTTTCCAGGCGACGCGGGCGACGGTCTCGCGGGCTGCATCGAGGCGCGCCTTCAGGGCGCGGTCGCTCGCTGCCCCTGGGTAGGCGGCTTCGAACGCGGGGTCCGAGGAAAAGCCGGCACGCAGGTAGGCAACGGGCTCTTCGAGCACCTGGTCGAGGATGAATCCCTCGTCCGGGCGGAGCCCGGCTGGGGCGACGAGTACGAGCGCCGCCAACTCCGGGTGGGCGAACGACGCGATCTCCGCGGCCACCCAGCCGCCAAAGCCTGCGCCCACGAGCGTCGCCCGCTCCAGACCGAGCTCGCGGAGCGCAGCCAGGACGATCGCGGCGAGGTCCCGCGGGTGGCGCGCCCATTCGGCCCGCGGCGAGGCGCCGAACCCTGGGATGTCCAACGCGACGAGGTCTGCGCGTGCAGCAACTTCTTCAGGGAACGCGGCCCAGGCATGGGGCCCAGTGTCGTCGTGGAGGAAAACGACCGGGTCGCCGGCCCCGGCCCTCCGGAAATGGACCTCGCCGAGCGGCGTAGAGACAGAAGACACGGAAGGTTCGAGCACGGCGCAACTCTACGGACTCGCCCGCCGGCGCGAAAGCCGGAGGCCCGCGGCTCCGGACGTCTTAATCGGGCACCTCAAGCGCCTTGATGTAGTCGATCGAGACGACGCGGCCGCCCGCTTCGAGCTCGACAAGGACCGCATCCACGCGCGCCCGGACGGGCGGGATCTCCTCCCGCTCGCAATACTCGAGGGCGCACTGCCACATCCGCGTGATCTTCTGGGCCGTCAGCGACTCGCCAGAGGCGCCGGGCGCGCCCCTGCGTGTCCGGACCTCCACAAACACGACGTCCCAACCGTCCTGAGCGACGATGTCGATCTCGCCGGCCTTCGTCCGTACGTTCTGCGCGATGATCGTCATGCCTTCGGCCTCAAGCCGCGCGACCGCCAGCCGTTCGCCGAACGCACCGAGCTCCTGACGCGCCGTCATCCGGACAGCGCGAGCGTGAGCTGCGCCACTGGCGCAAAGCTCCGCCGGTGAATCGGACAGGGACCCCGTTGGACGAGCAGCCGCTTATGCTCGGGCGTCGGGTACCCCTTGTTCCGGCAGAAGTGGTACCCCGGGTACTTCGCGCACATTTCCACCATCAACGCGTCCCTCGCAACTTTCGCCACGATCGACGCGGCGCCCACGGCAATACTGAGGGCATCGCCATCGATAATTGGTTGCACATTCGGAAGAGGAAGGTCGAGCGCATCGGAGATGATGTGGTCCGGACGCACGGAAAGCACTTCGAACGCCCGCAGCATCGCCAGCTTGCGCGCCTGGTAGACGTTGACGCGGTCGATGTCCTCGACACTCGCCCAACCGAGCGCCCAGGGCACCGCCGCGCGGATCTCCTTGGCGAGCTCGTCCCGGACTGGCTCAGGCAGGACCTTCGAGTCGTTGACCCACTTGTACCACTTGAACCGCCGGCCGGGCGGCAGCGCCACGACCCCGGCTGTGACCGGCCCCGCGAGCGGGCCGACGCCGACCTCGTCCACGCCCGCAACCCAGTGCGCGCCCGCCTTCCAGGCGGCGCGCTCGAACTTCAAGCTGGGGACCGGATGGGCGGGCATCCGGGGATCGTACCGCGCCTTCGCGGGCGGTCACCGGGCGGGCCGGAACCTGAACGGTTCGAGGCGCGTTATCGTCCAATCCCGGAAGCGGCCGACGCCGCGTAGAATCGCGAGCGGAGGGCAGCATGGAACGCATCGAAGACGGCGACCTCATCTTGTACACGGCCGGCCCAGTCGGCTTTGGCAACAACATCTACTTAATCGTCGACCGGACGACGGACGAGGCGGCCTTCATCGATGCCCCTGGCGACGCGGCCGAGAACGCGGCCATCGCCGAAGCGGCGGGCGTCCGCCCGGCGGCCATCCTGCTCACCCATTCACACCCGGACCACACGCCGGCGATCGACGGCCTCAAGGCGATCTATGGCTGCCGCGTCTGGGCGGACAAGCGCGAACCGTGGCTGAAGCCGGGCCAACTCGACCACGAGGTCGAACACGAGGCGGAAGTCCGGGTCGGCAACCTCCGCCTGCGCGCGCTGAGTGTGCCCGGCCACACGCCGGGGAGCACGACCTTCGTGCTCGGCAAGCACGCCTTCGTCGGCGACACGCTCTTTCCAGGGGGGCCGGGGAACTCGCGCTCGAGCGTCCTTCTCCAACAGGAGATCGCGTCGATCACCACGCATCTCTACGCCCTCCCCGACGAGACAAGGATCTGGCCGGGCCACGGGGCGAACACGACGATCGGCGCAAGCAAGGCCGAGTACGCCGTCTTCGCCTCGAAGCCCCACGACCCGGATCTTCACGGTGACGTTGCCTGGCTGACCTCGTGAGGGAATCACTCGCTGAGGCGCGAGAGCGCCTCCGGCCCTCCGTCGAACGTGCCAGAGGCTTTTCGGGATGGATGGCGCAACTGGACCGGCGCGAGCTGGGGCCCCCTGCGCCATGGGACTACATCGAGCGCGCCGCAGCGTTGATGCCGAATGCGAGCACTTGCCTCGACATGGGCACCGGCGGCGGTGAACGCTTCGCCGGGCTGTGCGACGGGTATCGGGGCCGCGCCTTCGCGACGGAGGAGTGGCGCGTCAATGCCCCCATCGCGGCGGGACGCTTGGGAGCGCTCGGCATCGACGTCGTCCGATGCTCCTCCCTCCGCCTGCCCTTCGCAGACGCAAGCTTCGACCTCGTCCTCAACCGCCACGAAGCGCTGGACCCCGCAGAGGTGGCGCGCGTCCTCCGGCCGGGCGGGCACGTGCTCACCCAGCAGGTTTGGTGGCGCGACAACGAACTCTCGCGCTATTTCCCCCGGCGGACCGACCACGGGGACCACTTCCGTCATTATGGCGAGGGTTTCGCCAGCGCCGGCCTCGAAATCATCGACGCAAGGGAACATCAGGGCCCAGTCGCCTACGCGGATATCGGCGAATACGTGTTCCTCCTCTGCATCGCCCCATGGGAAGTGCCCGACTTCGACCCCCTCGGTGCGGACCTTCCGGCTCTCCTTGCGATGGAGAACGACCTGCTCACGGGCGACGGGCTCGTGCTCACCGAAGGCCGCTACATCATCGAGGCGCACAAGCCGGCGTGACCCCTACGTCTTCGGGCGAGCCTTGAAAAACGTCCAGATGATCTCGCTCGCCACGATCTCGTCGGACGATGGGCCGGCCCCGAGCTCTGGGAGCGTGGTCCCCGGCCATTGGTGTCCCATGCCCTCCATGATGAAAAAGACCACGGCGACGCCGGGCGGGCAACTCAGGTAGCTGCGGACCTCGATTGCCTGGCCGAGCCGCTCCACCGTCGTCTCGCCGCCACAGCCGTCCTGATTCGCCCAGGCAAAGACATCGCCTGGGATGGTGTCGAACGGGACCAGGGCATCGTCCGTCCCATGAAACGCGACTACTGAGACGAGCCCGGCGCTACAGCGGTCGTAGGCCGTCAAGGCAACCGGCGCGATCCCCGCGATAAGCTCCGGCCGACGGCAGGCGAGCGCCGAGGCCATCTCCGCGCCGTTCGACATCCCGGTGGCATACACCCGGCCGAGGTCGATGCAGTGGCTCGCTGCGAGGTCATCGATCAGCGCGACGGCGAACTGGAGGTCGCCTTGGGCGCCGGAGTCTGCCGCGCCGGGGATCTGCCATTCGAGCCGTGGCCCGAGCGCTTCGGGGGTCGCGAGGATGAAGCCTTCACGCTCGGCGATGGCCGGCAAGCCGGTGTAGAGGTCCTGCTCGGTCGCGGTCCGCCCGGAGCCATGGAAGCTGAGCATCAGGGGCGACGGCACGGCCGCCTGGTAGCGCGAGGAGATCGTGAGCCGGGCGCGCCGCGTGTTCGGGCCCACCGCCACCGGCCAAACCGACTGTCCCGTCGCGACCTGCCGGCCACACCCAGCGCTCGGCCGCCCCGCGCGCGGGCCGAGGTCGGGGGCGCGGGGCGGGCCGGGCGTGGGCGTGAGCGATGACGTTGGTTCGGCTGAAGCCGGGCTGACGGCCGCCGTCGGGGTCGTGGCTTGAGGCGGCCCGCCGTCTGCGGGCGTCGGCCGCGCTGGCGCGGGGCCGCCTTCGAAGCTGTCTGAAAAGAGCGTGATGAGCGCAATGATGAACACAAAGATCGCCGCCAAGCCCAAAGCCATCCGCGCCATCGCGGTAGTATGCGCCACCGGCGTCCAGAAGGAACGCCATCACGGTCGCGGGCTGGCCGGGGCCGGGGTGCGCGGGGGGAACGTGGTTGGCGTCGCCGTGGGCGTCCCCGAAGGGAAGGGCGTCGCCGTGGCCGTTGGGGTGCGGGTCGCGGGCGTGCGTCGCGGGCGCGCAGCCGCGGTCTGCGTCTGGAGCCGCCCGAGCTCGGCGCGCTCGGCCGCTTGCGTCGCCGAGCGGATCGCCCGGCTATCGGCGCCGGGACGCTCTGGGGCGAGAAACGCGCTCGCAACCAACAGCCCAATGCCGATACCAGCCGCGGCGAACGCCAGCGCCGCCGCAACCGTAGACCCAAACCCAATCGCTCGCCACACGCAGACACTGCACCACAGGCTGGGGCCATGGGGCAAAATCCGGCGCACGGCGCCTTACTGATAGATGACCAGGTCCGGCTGCGGGACGAGCGCCGAGACTTCGGCCGGGGACATAAGGCCGATGTCCTCGTCGTAGAAGAGCTTCATCCCGCCGTGGGGCGCGCCATCGAGGCCGATGTAACGGTCGTAGTTGTCGATCTTCTGGCGGGGATAGCCGAAGCCGTCCGTATCGATAACCAGGTCCACTCCCGGATACCAGCCGAGACCCGCCTTCCCCCGGATCATCTCGGGCACAAACTGATGGACGATCAGCAACCGGTTGCTCAGCCCGTTGGCCACGATCAACTCGGAAAGGAGTTGCTGCGCGCGGTTGATCGCCGAAGCGTCCATCCCGCCGATGATCGTCCCTGGCGCCACGCCCGGCGGCATTGCCCACTCGGGGTCCAACGCCAGATGCACGCGCGGGTCCTTCGCCCAATGGAGAAAGTGCGCGAACTCGCGGTCGACCGTGCTGTGGCCCATCTGAATATCGAGGACGACGATGAAGTCGTGGCGATGGGCCGCCTCGACCCACGCCGCGATCGTCTCGTCGGGCATCCGCACGAGCCAGCTGCCGTCGGCCGTGGCTGACGCCTGGGCGACGGCGGCGATCAGATGATAGGCGCCGACCACGCCTCGCGGCCCGTTGACCCCGTCGTATTCGGCCGCCACCGCGGCGACCCGCGCCGCTGTGACGTCGGGGTCGGCCTCGCCGAGCACACCCAGGCCCGGCACATCCGGGTAGCCGTAGTAGGCGATCACTTGGCAGTTGAGCAGCACCGAGTCGCCGTCCGCGGGCGAGAGGACGAAGCCGGCCTGGTCCGCGGCGCGCGGGGTGACGCAGCGAGCGGGTTGGGCGACAGGAGGAGGCGGAGGAGGCGGTGGCGGCGGCACCACACCATCACGGGCAAGCGGGGCGAAGGCGCGGACGGGGAACGCGGCCGCCTCGGGGCTGACTGGCGACGAAACGACCGCCACGCCCGCAAGGACGACCCCAACGACCACGGCCCTTACCACCCCGAGCATGGCTGCATGCTGCCACGCCCAGCGCTGACCGCAACGGGCGCCCAGGCGATTATTCGGCCAAGTCGAATTACCAAGGTATACTCTCACGCGTACGTGAGACCCGAGGCGGAACCCCCCAACGCCGTCGACGCGATCCCCTGGACGCGCCCCATCGCCAAAGCTCGAAGCCGCAGCCAGAAGGTCTTTTACGGCTGGTGGATCATCGCAGCTGGGGCGGCGCTTCAGGCCCTTTTGAGCGCCCTGATGGGCCAGGCCTACGGCGCCTATGTCGTGAAGCTTCGCGAGGACTTCGGCTGGTCCAAGACCCAACTCTCGATCGCCGCGTCGCTTCGGGAGGCTGAAAGCGGCATCCTCAGCCCCATCCAAGGCGCGGTGCTCGACCGCCTCGGCGCCCGGCGGGTGTTGATGGCCGGGATCGTGATCCTCGGCGCCGGGATGATGGTGTTCAGCCAGGTGCAGAACCTCTGGCAGTTCTACGCCGCCTTCCTCCTGATGGCGGTCGGCGCGAGCCTCGCGGGCTACACCTCGGTGACCTACGCCGCGGTCCAGTGGTTCGAACGACGGCGGTCCACCGCGATCAGCCTCACGTCGGCGGGCTTTGCCGTCGGTGGGATCTGTGTCCCGCTAGTCGCCGTCTCGATGGATCACTTCGGCTGGCGGGCGACCGCCTTCGTCTCGGGCATCCTGATCATCGCGTTCGGGCTGCCGCTCGCCGCCAAATTCCGGAGCCGGCCCGAAGACTACGGCCTCCTTTCCGACGGCGAGACGGTCGAAGAACGGCAAACAAGGCGAGCGATCCTCGCCTCGTCGCCGAGGGCAGGGGTGAGCACGACCGACTTCACGCTCGGCGAGGCGATGCGGACGCCGCAGTTCTGGTTCATCTCTGGGGGCCACGCCTCGTCGCTGTTCATCGTCTCGGCGCTGAACGTCCACCTCATCCCGTATCTCAAGGAGAGCCAAGGCTGGAGCCTTGGCCAGGCCTCGCTCGTCGTCCAGCTTCTGACGCTCGTGCAGCTCCTCGGCACCCTCACCGGAGGGCCGCTCGGCGACCGGCTGAGCAAGCGCTGGATCGTGGTCGCCTGCATGGCGATGCACGTGAGCGGCCTCCTGCTCCTGGCCCACGCGCAAAACCTGGGGATGATCCTCGCGTTCGCGAGCCTCCACGGCCTCGCCTGGGGCTGGCGCGGCCCGATGATGGCGTCCATGCGCGCTGACTACTTCGGCCGTTCGAGCTTCGGGAAGATCCTCGGCGTTTCGAATGGGCTGATCATCGCCGGGACGATCACCGGGCCGCTCCTGGCGGGTTACATGTACGACCAGACCGGGAACTACCGCGCCGGCTTCGACACGCTTGCAGTGATGGCTGGGCTTGGCTCGATCTTCTTCGTCCTTTCGACCCGCCCCAAGCCGCCCCTCCGCGCGGCGCCCCTGGAGACGCCCTAAGCCAGGCGCTGCAGGCCGGCGCGGATCTTGGCGCGCGGCGTTTGCGCGGCCGATCCGAGACGCCCCGGAGCGCCCGCGGGGACTGAGCGCGGCAGAAGCGCCTTCGCCGCGGCGAAGCTCGCCTCCAGCTCTTCGACGCTCGCGCCCGCGATTGCTTCGGGCGGGATGCCCGGTTCCAGGTCGAGCAAGGCCTGGCGAAGCCGCGCGACCGCCTGCGCGTGGGCCGCACGGGTCGTCGCAAGCTCGCCGGCGGTGAAGTCGATTACGAGTCCGTCTTCCATCTCAGCTCCTATCGGTGAAGGCACCGGGTACCACGTTCGATGCGCGGCTTCGGGAAACGGAACGGCAAGATGTCACTGCCGCGAAGCGGGGGGCTTATGCTACGGTGACTCGGATGCCACGCCGCGTTGCTCTCGCCTTGGCCGGCTTTGCCGCGCTTGCCCTCACCTTCGCGGGGTGCGGCGGGGAAGATGACGCCCCACCCTCGCTCTCCTCCGTGAAGTCGCAGACACCGGTCACGCGCACCGCGACGGTCCCGGCTGCGACACCGACCCCGCAAATCGGCCCATCGCCCACGCTCGGCAACTACATCCCGACGATCACGCCCGGGAACGGCCAAAGTGTCACGCAGATCGACACGCGGTCGCCGAACCCGGAACGGCCGCGCGGGGTCTGTTTCGAGGCCGACTTCAAGGACCTCCCAGAGACCGGCCTCTGGTTCCGCATGGCCTTCGACGGCGTCGAAGTGACGGAGAAGCTCGTCTGGATCCTGAGCAACCGCGAAAACCCGACCGGGGGCCGAGCGTGCTATGCGCCGCCCGAGGGCTTCAGCGTTGGGCGTCACGCAGCCGCCGTCTCGGTGAGGCACCCGTCGAATCCGAACGAGCCGCTGCGCCAAGTGGTTGCTTGGGTATTCGAGGTCACGAAATAGCTGGCGGTTGGCTACGCAAGGAACCGCACGACCGGCGCCTGCTTGCCCCAGAGCTCTTCGAGCTTGTAATACTCGCGCTTTTCAGGGGTGAACAGGTGCACGATCAAGTCCGCAAAGTCGAGCAGGACCCAGCCGCTGTCGGGCGTCCCTTCGTGGCGGCGGAGGTCGCACCCCTCCGGCCCCAGCGCCTTTTCGAGATACTCGGTCAACGCCCTAAACTGCAGGGGAGACTGGACAGTCGCAATCACGAAGAAATCCGTGAACGACGAGGCCTTCGAGACATCGATCAATGCAAGGTCGAGCGCGAGATGTTCCGTCAGGACATCCACCGCGCGGTGGGCAAGCGCTTCCGAATCCAGACCCTATCCTCCGGCCCACGTCGCAACGGGGCCCGAAAGGACTGTACCACAGCATGAGCCGGCAGCGGGTCGTGGTTGGCATGTCGGGCGGCGTCGATAGTTCGGTCGCCGCGGCGCTCCTCGTCGAAGCGGGCTACGACGTCGTCGGCGTCACCATGCGCCTCTGGACGGAGTCGCGACCGGAAGAGCTTCCCGGGCGCCAGCAGTGTTGCAGCGTCGAAGACATCGATGACGCCCGCCGCGCCGCTGGCCAGATCGGCATCCGCCACTACGTCATGAACTTCGAGGAGGAGTTCCGGGCGACGGTGGTCGACAACTTCGTCGCCGAATACGCCGCTGGCCGGACGCCGAACCCCTGCGTGCGCTGCAACGAGCACATCAAGTACCGCGCGCTGCTCGACCGGTTGCCGGCGCTGGATGCGGACTACATCGCCACCGGCCACTACGCGCGCGTCGTCCACGCGGATCCAGCCTTCGGCCGCCACCGCCTCCTCCGGGCCACGGACCTTTCGAAGGATCAGTCGTACGTGCTCTGCATGCTCCAGCAGGGGCAACTCGCGCGGCTGCTGCTGCCTGTTGGCTGGTATTCCAAGGCGGACGTACGCAAAGAGGCTGCAAGGCTGGGGCTCGAAGTCGCCGAAAAGCCCGACAGCGTCGAGATTTGCTTCGTCCCCGGCAACGACTACCGCGCGTTCGTGGAGCCGCGCGTCGCCGCCACGTCCGGCGAACTGGTGGACGGCGCTGGCGCGGTCGTCGGCGAGCATCGCGGCATCACCGCCTATACGATCGGGCAGCGCAAGGGCCTTGGGGCCTTTGGCGAACCCCGCTACGTCACGGCGATCGACGCCACCCGAAACGTCGTCACGATCGGGCCCGAAGAAGACCTCTTCACGCGGGATGTGACCTTCGAGGCTGCCCGCTGGGTGGGTGGGCTCGCGCCCCAGCAGGGTGCGCGCGTGTTCGCCAAGGCTCGTTACAAGGCCGACCCGGCCTCCGCCAGCATCATCTCGATGGCGGGCGAGCGCGTGGAGCTCCGCTTCGACAAGCGGCAGCGCGCGATCACGCCAGGGCAAACGATCGCGCTCTACGAGGGAGAGGACGTCATCGGCGGCGGGACGGTCGCCTAATCGGGCTCGACGCGCTCCCAGCGGCGACGGCGGGCCTCGGCCTCAGCTGGCCGTTCGCCACAAAGCCGCTCGAGTTGCGCGAGATGGTCGCGGTCGTGGCCAGCCCAGAACCTGACGAGCTCACGCAGCGTCACGGTTCGGTCGCCGAGCACTCCGGTGCGCTCCCAGTCTTCAGCGCGCAGCCCCCGGAGGATGCCGACGCTCGCTTGGCGTTGCAGTGCGAAGTCCGAAAGGAGTTGCGGCTTTGCGTCGCGGGTCCGGTTCCGGTTGGCTGCCCAATCACCCGCGGGGATGAAGACGAGCGCCGGGTTGGCCTCGGCGAGGATGCGCTCCGCAGCGAGCCGGAACTCCAACACTTCGCCGTCGCGGAAGTGGGCGAGCAACGTGCGGGTCGACCATTCGCCCGGCGCCGGCTCGCGGTCGAGGTCGGCCTCCGTGGCCTCGACGACGAGGAGGGCGAGGGCTTTCGGCGTGGCGGCGAGTTGGTCGACAGTGTGCTGCATCGCGATCCATTGAAGCAGGTTCGCGGCGAACGGGTCACGCCGACCGACGGAGACCCCTGGGAAGCGCTGTAGCCACCATCCCTCTACCCCTCTGACACCGAAATGCACCATACTTCCACCCGCGCCCCGAATCTGACCTTGGAGCCGAAGATGCGGACGTGGCTGTATTCAGAAACCAGCGTGCAACTGATGCGGATCGGCGTGATGGCGATCTGTGCCGTCGCGGCGGTGAAGCTCTTCCCGGCATGACGCCGTTCGCGAGCGTGGCGCTCGCGGAGGCGCCCGTCGTCCTCGCCCCCGACGGCTCAGATGTGCGGCCCCTGCTCCGGTTGGCGGGCGGGAGCATGGCCCACTTCACGCTTGCGCCGGGCGAGACATCGCGCGCCGTCCGCCACCGAACGGTCGAGGAGGTGTGGTACATCCTGGCCGGGACGGGCGAGATGTGGCGGGAGCAAG
>JBJXFX010000044.1:0-27779 GCA_046152925.1 Dehalococcoidia bacterium | reverse complement strand
GACGCCGTCTACCACAACATCCCGATGCAGCCGATCACCGGCAAGGCGACCATCGCCAAAGCCCTCGGCGGGATGTCGGGCCAAATGAAGTCCGCCGGTTGGGAAGTCCTCCATCAGACCGCCACGGGTAACATGGTGATGAACGAGCGCATCGACCGCTTCGATGTCGGCGGCAAGAGCGTCGCGGTGCGCGTCGCCGGCGTGTTCGAAGTCCGCGACGGCAAGATCGCGGCCTGGCGCGACTACTTCGACCTCGCAGAGTTCCAGAACCAGATGAAGTAGCACCGGGTATACTCTCCCCATGGTCCAAGCGCCGCCCACCGTAACTCCTGCCGCGGACGGCTGCGTCTGGCCCGATCTCCCCGAGCGCAACGGCTACGAAATGGTCGACGGCCAGTGGGTGAGGATGCCCATGGGGAACCAGTCGCTTCAAGCCTCCTTCAACGTGATCTACCACCTCCGCCGGGCGGCCGAGGAAGTGGGAGGACACGTCCTCACCAACGAATCGTCGATCCAGGTGTGGCCGGGTTCGCCCAACACCTACCGCAAGCCGGACGGCATGTACTTCATGGCTGGGCGGCTCCCCGGCCCGCCCGTCCCCGACGGCCACATCCACGTTGCGCCGGACATCGTGGTCGAGGGGATCTCGAAGAGCGAGAAGGGCGTCGACATCCTTGAGAAGGTCACGAGCTACCTCGACGCCGGCGTCCGGCTGGTCTGGCTGCTCTATCCCCAGACGCGGATCGTGATGGTCTACCGGCCGGGCCGCTCCGTCTCGATGCTCGGCCCCAGCGATACGCTTACCGGCGAGGATGTCGCTCCCGGGTTCGCCATCAGCATCGATTCCGTGTTCAAGGACGCATAGGGAGCCCTCCCCAAGGGGTGGGCCCGGAACCCATCGTCGCCACGTATACTGAGGCCATGGTCCAAGCGCCGCCCACCGTCACCGCCGTCGTGGACAGCTGCGTCTGGCCCGAACTCCCCGAGCGCAACGGCTACGAGATGGTCGACGGCCAGTGGGTGAGGATGCCCATTGGAAACAAGTCACTTCATGCAGCCGGCCGTGTCATCCGCGAGCTGTGGCTCGTCACCGAAGCTCGCGGGCACGGCCGCGTCCTCCAGAACGAGTCGTCCATCCAAGTCTGGCCGGGCTCGCCAAACACCTACCGGAAACCCGACGCCATGTACTTCGCGCCGGGCCGGCTCGCGGGCGACATCGTACCCGACGGACACATCCATGCGATCCCAGACATCGTGGTCGAGGGGATCTCGAAGAGCGAGAAGGGCGTCGACATCCTCGAAAAGGTTACGAGCTACCTCGACGCTGGCGTCCGCCTGGTCTGGCTGCTCTATCCCCAGACGCGGATCGTGATGGTCTACCGGCCGGGCCGCTCCGTCTCGATGCTCGGCCCCGGCGATACGCTCACGGGCGAGGATGTCGCCCCCGCGTTCGCCCTCAGCGTCGAGAAGATCTTCGAAGGCACCTAACCCGCGTCCAAGACGCCCAGCGCGTCCTTGAGCGCCCGGATCCGGTGGATGTTCCCGCCCGCGAGCCAGCGGTTGCGCGGCCAATCCACGATGAAGACGCGTGACACCCCCTCCGCCACCCACGCGGCCGTGTGCGGGTCGTCCTCAAAGTGGGCGAACGCTCCCAGTTCACGCGTCCGCCGGGCCTTGAACCCCGAAGGCGACTCGTCCCAGTTGGGCCGCAGATGGAGCGGCGGCACCACCCCGAAATACCGCCGCAACCAGGCCTCCGTGTGCGCGCGCGTGCGTTCAGTGCGGGCGGTCAAGATCTGGCAGTCGAACCGCTCCGCCAGCGCGCGCAACCCTTCGACCGAGCCGGGCATCGGTTTTCGGCCGATGTAGCGGTAGGGCTCGGTCCACCAGAAGGCCCCCTTCGTCCCCTCGGCCCTCCGGACCTTGTGCTCGTGCTTGCCGGGATTGATCCCAAACGGCGGCCGGCAAAGCACGCCATCGACGTCAAAGGTGAGCAGCGGACGGTCCATCTCCGGGGATGATGCCAGCTGCTTCCGTATAGCGCCCCTGCGCCCGATGGTGGGCGCCCATGGACGTCTTGGAAGGGGCGGCACTCGTCGCGGCGGCGTTCGCCGCGGGCGCGATCAACGCGGTGGCGGGCGGCGGCTCACTCGTCAGCTTCCCGGCGATCGTCGCCGCCGGATACGGCTCCAAGGTCGCGAACGTGACGAACTCTGTCGCCCTTCTCCCGGGTTATCTCGGCGGCAGCATCGGTTACCGGGCCGAAGTCGGGCGCCAGCGGCGGCGAATCATCGCCCTCCTCCCCGCCATGCTCGTCGGCGCGGCCGCTGGCTCCGCGATCCTCCTTTGGACGCCCGAGTCCGCCTTCGACGCCATCGTCCCGTTTCTCATCCTCTTCGCCTGCGGGCTGATGGCGGCCCAGGACCAGCTCGGCGCTTGGGCCCGCCGTCATCACCTTGCCGCCCTGGACAATGACCACGTCCCCTGGTCGCTCCACGCTTCGACGGTCGCGCTCGGCGCGTACGGCGCCTATTTCGGAGCGGGGCTCGGGATCCTCACGCTTGCGGCCCTGGCGATCTTGCTGCCCGACGACCTCCAGCACTCGAACGCGCTCAAAGGCATTATGTCTCTTGTCATCAACGCGCTCGCCGTCGTCGCATTCGCGGCGTTCGGGCCAGTGGAATGGGATGTCGCCGCAATCATGGCCGCCGGGGCGCTGGCCGGCGGATACCTCGGCGTCGGCGTGGCCCGGCGTCTCGGGAAGAAGTGGCTGCGTCTTTCCGTCATCGCCTACGGCCTGGTCGTCGCAGGCGTCATGCTCGCGAGCTGAACGCGCACGCTATCGCCTACCAAGACCGGCCTATACTGTAGCCAAACTCACATCTGGAGCGTCCCGCTCGTGCTCTTTTCGGTCCGGCTCGTCTCGCGGCAACCCCACGACCTCGCGTCCGACGCGTGGCAGACGGTCGTCGCCGACCAACTCCGGGCCACCAAAGCCCACTACGAACAGGGAAAAGTCCGCTCCATCTATCGCGAGACCGGCGTCGGCGTCCTCGCGATCTATGATGTGGCCGACGCGCGTGAGATGGACCAGATCCTCGCGAGCATGCCGATGGCACGCTACTTCGCAGAGGTCACCGTCCACCCCGTTTGGGACCTCGCGCCACAACTCCAGTCCCTCTAGGAGGCCCCGCCCGTGGCTGCGAACGTTGTCACTCCTGAGCAATTCAAGGCCGCGCTCGGTTCCTGGGCCGCTGGCGTCACCGTGGTGACCACGAAGCTCGATGGGATGGTCTACGGGCTCACGGTCTCCAGCTTCTCGTCGCTCTCGATGGACCCACGCCTCATCCTCGTCTGCCTTGCCGACAGCAACCGCCTCCCCCGCATGATCGAAACCTCCGAGGTCTTCGGCGTCAGCGTCCTCGCAGAGGGGCAGGACGACATCTCGGGCTGGTTCAGCAAGTCGGGCCGCGAGCCGCTCCGCGCCTTCCCCGATGAAATCCGGACCGTGGAGGCCGCCACCGGAGCGCCGCTGATCGACGGCGCCCTCGCGCACATCGATTGCGAGCTGGAAGCAGCCCTGCCCGGCGGCGACCACACCATCATGGTCGGCCGCGTCGTCAGCGCCGACGCCCATGGAGACCGCAAGCCGCTCATTTACTATCGCCGTGGCTACCGCGGCCTGGTGCTGGACTAATGGCCGTCAAAGTGCTCATCGAGCGGCGCGTACTGCCCGGGCAGGAACGGCGCGTCTTGGACCTCCTCCGCATCCTCCGGACGAAGTGTCTGGAGCAATCCGGGTATATCTCCGGCGAGACCCTGCGCGACAGCGAGGACCCACGGAACATCATCGTCATCTCCACCTGGTTCGGCCTCGGCGACTGGCGCCACTGGCATGCCTCGGCCGAGCGCAAAGAGCTCGAAGCGCAGCTTCGGCCGCTCCTCTCGGCGCCCGAGCGCGCCCGCGTCCTCCTCGAAGGGCTTTCGGACCACCTCTCGGGCGCCTGACCACGCATAACCGCGACCCGCAGGTCAATTCGATCAGCCGCCTTTGCGCTTTCCTTCACAAGCGCGGTACTATCCGCCCTCGAAGGAGTGGCCTGTGTCACCATTTCTTGCGTTCATCGGCGTCTCAATCCTCGGTACCTGGGGCCTCGCCTCGATGGGGCTCATCGCCGGCGGCATCTTCCTCCTGGTCGACCCAGAGGACGTGCTCACCGCGTCCGACCCCACGGTCGGCGGTATCGTCCTCATCGTCATCGGGCTGATCTCGCTCCTGGCCATGGGGCCGGTGCTCGTCCCGCTGCTCGGCCTCGACCCGCCCTTCCCCATCTCCGCCCGGAAGATCGTCCCGGCCGGGAGGCTCACCCGTTGGGCCAAGGCGGGCAACTTCCGCGAGTTCCCCGATGGCACACCCAAGGAAGTCCGCGTCCTCAGCCAGCGCGTGCTGATCATCCGCCAAGGCGACACAGTCCAGGCCATGAGCGCCCTCTGCTCGCATGCCCGCCTGCCGATGGGTGGCTTCGCAGGCTCGCCGATCAAAGCCGACCGCGTCCGCGACGACTGCGTCATGTGCCCCTTCCACGGCGCCCGCTTCGAAGTGGCGACCGGCAAGGTGGTCCGCCAGCCCTTCGATAGCCAGTTCAACGCGGAACACCCAATCCTCGGCGGCCTCCAAAAGAAGCTCTTCGCCGTCCTCTCGAAGCTCCCGGCGCCTCCGGGCATGCCCAAACCCAGCATGAAGGCCGAGGACATGCAGACCTACCCCTGCCGAATCGAAGACGGCGTCGTCATGGTCGGACTGCCCAAGTAACGGCAGTCCGACCCGGGACGCTCTCGCAACTCGGCGCCCAGCGCCGTCTGTGTCCACGCTGACCACCGGTCAGCGCAATCGCCCGCGTCCAACGCATCAACTTGTCAACCCGTCAACTCATCAACTTAAACTTGCCGCCGAATCCGGGACGCCGCATGCTCCCGCACATGGCCCACGACGCGCTCGTCCAGACTTGGCGCCATCGCTTTCCGATCCTGGCGACCAAGACCTACCTCGCGAACCACACGCTCGGCGCGATGCCGGCCACCGTCCCCGCCGCGCTCCAGGAGTACGCCGCGCGCTGGGCGACCGACGGGGTCGTCGCTTGGGATTCCTGGCTCCCCGAGATAGCGAACGTCGCCGCGATCCTCGAAGACATCATCCACGCCCCGCGCGGGTCGATGACCATGGCCCAGAACGCGACCAACGCGCTCGCGGCGGTGCTCTCCTGCCTCGATTTCAGCGGAAGCCGCAACCGGATCATCCACGCCTCCGCCGAGTTCCCCACCGTCGAATACCTGCTCGCTGGCCACCGGCGATACGGCGCCGATGTCGTGCGCCTCGGCGATGACCCGCTCCAATTCCCCGAGGACGAAATCCTCGCCGCGATCGACGACCGGACGCGGCTCGTCGTCATCTCACACGTCCTCTTTCGCACGGCGCAGATCATCGATGTCGGGCCGATCGTCGCGAAAGCCCACCGCCATGGGGCGCTCGTCGCCCTCGACGCCTACCAGTCGATGGGCGCTGTCCCGTTCGATGTCCAGGAGCTTGATGTCGACGTCCTGATCGGCGGATCGGTGAAGTGGCTCTGTGGTGGGCCCGGCGCCGGGTATCTTTATGTCCATCCGCGCCTCGTTGGGTCGCTGGAGCCCGCCCTCGCGGGTTGGTTCTCGCACGCCAGCCCCTTCGCCTTCGACCCGCCGCCGATCCGCTTCGCCGAAGGCGTGGCCCGCTTCACCGGCGGCACGCCGAACATCCCCGCCTACTACCAGGCCCGAGAGGGCTACCGCGTCATCCGCGAAACAGGTGTGCCCGCCATCCGCGAAAAGTCCATCCGCCAGACGACCCTGCTCGTGGAGAGCGCCAAAGCTCGTGGCTGGAAGGTCGTGTCGCCGGAGCGTGCCAAGCAGCGGGGCAACCACCTGACGATCGACCCGCCGCACGCCGCCGCCGTCAAAGACCAGCTCATCGCGATGGGCACAGTCGTCGACCATCGTCCGGGCGCAGGGATCCGGCTCGGCCCACACTTCTTCACCAGCGATGACGAGTGCACCGCGGTCCTGAGCCAGATCGATGACATTCTCGCCCATCTCCCGCCGGAGGCCGCCCCATGAAGCCGCAATTCCGCGTCGAACGCGGCAAGATCACGACGAACCTGCTCGACGTGAACATCACGGAGCATTGCAACCTCTCCTGCCGGGGATGCAACCACTTTTCGCCGGTCCTGCCCAAGCGCCTGCTCACCCCCGAGGATTTCGTCCCACAGCTCCGGGCGCTCGCCGAGGTGCTGCGCCCCGGCGTGCTCAAATTCCTCGGTGGCGAGCCGCTGCTCCACCCGAATATCGTCGATCTCATTGAGGCCGCCCGCGATAGCGGCATCAGCGAGCGCATCGCCCTCTACACCAACGGCACCCTGCTCCACCGCGCCCCGGAGGCGGTCTGGCGGGCGGTCGACGAAGTGCAGATTTCGTCGTACCCCGGCTCCGAACGCAGCGATGACGAACTGGCGGCCTTCCAGGCCCTGGCTGACCGCCACAAGACAGAACTGCGCGTCGAGAAGTTCGATCGGTTCCTGCTCCCGTATGTGCGCGAGCGCACCGCGAGCCGCGTTGTCGCCCAGCAGATCTACGACTCCTGCCGCTTCGTCCATGTGTATCATTGCCACACGCTCGCTGACGGCCACTTCTTCAAGTGCTCGCAGGCCTACTTCCTCCCCAAGGCGATCGACGGCGTGACCACCGCGACCGGGATCGACGCGGTGCACGTCAGCCAGCGCGCCACCTTGCAGGCGGACCTCCTCGCCTATCTCAACTCCCCCGACCCGCTTGATGCGTGCGGCCGCTGCCTCGGCACGGCTGGGCCATCCGTCCCGCATAGCCAGGTGAAACGCGACGCCTGGCAGCTGGACGCCGAAGCCGAGGCGGTTGACCTTCTCGACCCACGACGCCTCGCCTGGCGCCCAAAAACCCGCGTCCAACGCCTCCGCGACCGCCTCGGCCCGCACCGCGCCCGGCTCCAGCGTGGTCTCGCACGAGCCCTCACTCGCCGCGGCTGACGCGCCTCACCGGCCCGGCAGGACAAAGGGCCTGCCTGGAGAGGACTGAGCGCCAGCCCAGCGCGCCTCGTATCATCCCGGTCATGCCGCGCTACGAAGTCCGCGACCAAAAGGCGCTGTCCAACACCTGCGAGGTCAACGCGACCAACCACTGCAACCTCGCGTGCAGCCAGTGCACCCATCTCTCGCCGGTAGCGCCGCGATTCAACAGCGATCCGGCCGTCGTCTACCGGGATCTCGCGACCCTTTCGGAGAGCTATTCAGTCGACCAGGTCAGAATCCTTGGCGGCGAGCCGCTGCTCCACCCCGCGATCGAAGAACTTGTTGCTGCTGTGCGGCGGGCCGGGATCTGCGAAACCATCGCGCTCGTCACCAACGGTGTCCTTCTCGCCAAGGCTCCACAGTCGCTCTGGGATGCGGTCGACAGCGTCGACGCGTCCTCTTACCCGGGCTTCCGTCTCGAAGGGGAGGCGCTCGCCGCCTGCCGCTCAAGGGCCGCGGCCGGACACACCGCGCTGCGAGTCCGGCCCGTTGAGACCTTCCGCGCCGCCTACGTATCGGAAGGGACATCGGACGACGGCCTCCGCCAGCAGATATACAGCTCGTGCAAAATGGCCCATCAATGGCGGTGTCACACGGTGGCTGAGGGGTTCTTCTTCAAGTGTCCGCCAGCCTTCCTTCTCCCCAAACAAGCTGGCCACTCGACAGATTCCAGTTGGCAGAAAGATGGAATCGCTATTGAACGCGGTCCCGCCTTCAGGGCCAGGCTGCTCGCGTACCTGCAGGCAACCGCCCCACTCTCCGCCTGCGGACGGTGCCTCGGCACGGCCGGTGTTGTGCAACCGCACGCCCAGCTCAAGCGCAGCGAGTGGATGGCTTCGCTCGAAGGGCGGGCCGAAGACCTCATCGATCCGCGCGCACTCCGGCTGAGGTTCGACGGACGCCGCTCCGTCGTCTCCGGCCTCCGCTGGCACGTGGGCCGCCGCCCTGCCGGGCTTTGGCGGGGCGTCCAGCGAGCCCTCGCGCGGCGATAACGCCGTCTCGCTTCACCCGGAATTGACCAGAGGCACGCCGCGCAGCCCGCGCTCCGTATACTCGACCCTATGCGGACGCTGACCCTTCCGCGGCTCATCCTCATGCTCGCGCTCGCGGGCCTCACCTTCACGGGCTTCCTCTTCGCCACCAGCGCCCGCGAAGCGCCGCCTCCACCCACGCCGGAGCGCCGCGCCGTGCCCATCCGCGCCTTCCCCACGCCCGCGATCCGTGACGATGAAGGCAGCTTCTTCATCACCGAGAACGGCCCCGGATTCGAGGATGAGGTCATTCCCGAAGACGTCGAAGGCTGGGACTTCGTCATGCCGCTCCGCCCCTACACCGGCGTCTCCGACCGGTATGGCGCCCCCCGAGGCCAGGGCTGGATCCACGCCGGGATCGACATGACGCTCGAAGGCCGGGAACGCTCCCCAGTCTATGCCGCGTGCCCCGGCCAGGTGGTGTTCACCGGGTTTAACGGCGGCTATGGCAACCACGTCGTCATCGACTGCGGCGACCACTGGGAGACCGTCTACGCCCACCTCAGCGAGATCCTCGTCACCGCTGGCGACCGGGCGACACAAGAAGACGTTGTCGGCATCTCGGGGTCGACTGGGTTCTCGACCGGCGAGCACCTGCACTTCGAAATCCGCTATAAGGGCTTCCCGGTGAATCCGGAAGACTACCTCGACTACGGCATCCCAGCGGGGACTCCGCTCTCCACGGGCCCGATCGTGATCGAAGGGGCGGCCGACGCCCCAGCAGACCAGCCAGGACAAGAGCCCACCGCCACGACCACACCTGAGGCCCCACCACCAAGCCCGACGCCCATCCGGACCGCTCCCGGCGGCCCTCCCAACCCAACCTCGGCGCCCACCACGGAACCGACTCCTGAGCCAACAGCGGCGGCGACCTCCACGGCTACCGGATAACGCCGGCCGCGCGGAGCCTCGCCTGCGCCTCGCCATCGAGGTCCAATTCGGCGAGTACCGCGTCGCTGTCTTCGCCCAAGAGCGGCGCCCGCCTGCGGATCCGCCAGGGCGTCTTCTCGAACGCGTACGGTGCGCCTGGATAGGTGAAGGTTCGGCCGAGCTCTGGGTGTTCGACCGTCGTTGGCCAGCCACGCGCCACGAAATGCGGGTCCGAGAACGTCTCCTCCGGGCTGTAGATGATGCCGACTTGGAAGCCCCGCTGTTGCCCGCCCGTGAAGAAATCGTAGGCAGGGATCCGCGCGGCGATATAGGTCAGCGCCTCCCGCCCAGACCCGAAGATCGCGGCGATTTCCGGGTCCTCGGCGATCCGGTACAGCGGGAAGCTCTCCTTCTCTTGGCCGAGCTCCAGCAGCGCTGACCCATGGAACTCCTCGCGCAAACCCAGAGTGTCGAGCCAGTCCAGCATTTTGCCGAACTCGTGGGGGCGCCGCGGCGGGATCCCCGAGTTCACCCAACGTCGGTCGGCGCACTGGATCTGCGTCGGCATGCTCGGCGCCACGCCCGCATGCCGCCCCGTCTGGCGTTGGACCGTTTGCTGGGCCACAAGCCAGGTGTACGAGCCGGCCTCGGTCGTGACGTTCGCCGCGGCGTGCGCGTTCACATCGATGTGCTGGCCCTCGCCCGTCAGTTCGCGCGAAATCAGCGCGACCAGCGCCGACATCACCGCATAGTGAGAAGCGGTGTGGTAACCCTGGTTGCCGCCCCCGCGGACGGGCGGGAGCGTGTGGTCGTCGTAGCCGTTGTTCCAAACGGGGCCACCAGCAGCCAAGATGGTAAGGTCAGTCGCCTGCTCTCCCGAACGCGGCCCGCTGCGCCCAAACGGCGTGACCGAGACGTAAATCAGCCGGGGATTCGCCCCGCACAGCTCGGGGTGGTCCAGGCCCAAGCGCGCCATCTCGCCCGGCGCCTGGGACTCCAACACGACGTCGGCGCTCGCCGCCAACCGCCGGAAGAGTTCGCGGCCCTCGTCCCGTTCAAGGTCGAGCGCGATGCTGCGCTTGCTCGTGTTGTAGTGCCAGAAGGCGAGACTCCGCTCAGGGCCAGGCTCGTCCGCCAAGAACGGCACCACGCGCCGGAGCTCGTCTCCCGCGAGCGGCTCAACCTTCACCACGTCCGCGCCCATGTCGGCCAGCAGCTTCCCAGCGAACGTGCCAAGCGGCGTGCAGTATTCGATCACCCGGAGGCCCGTGAGGACGGTCACAGCACGCCCTCCGCGCGAAGCTCGGCAATTTCGGCTTCTGAAAGGCCCAACAGCTCGCCGTAGACGTACTCATTGTCCTCGCCCAGACAACCCGCCCCTTCGGTCATCGCCCATGGCGTGCGCGACAAGTGGACCGGAAGCCCATCGACGCGCACCTCACCCATCTCCTGGTGCCTGACCGTCGGCCAAAGCCCCCAGGCCGCCGTGTTGGCGTCCTGGTCGATTCGCTCGCCGGGGCGTTGCACGGCGGCAGCCGGCACGCCCGCAGCCTGGAGCGCGGCGGCGATCGCGAACCGGTCGCGCGCGCGCGTCCAGTCCCCTAGCCGTGCATCGAGCCTGTCCTGCGCTGCGACACGCCCCGCCACGTTCGCGAGGTTCGGCTCGGCCGTCCAAGGTTCCGCCACAACCCCGGCCATCGCCCGCCAGTCCGCATCGTCCCGGCAGGCGATGGCGACCCAGTTGTCGTCGCCCTGCGCCGGATAGACGTTGTGTGGCGCCATCAGCGGCGACGTACTGTGGTTCGAATGGGGAGAGCCCGGCCGCCGCAGCGGCCGCCCGTTGGCCGTGAAGTCGAGCAGCGCTGGCCCGTTGAGCGTAGCCCCCGCCTCCACGCAGGCGAGGTCCACCCACTGCCCCTCGCCCGTCTTCTGCCGGTGGTAGAGCGCCAGCAGAAGCGCGATCGCCATGTAGTAGGCGCCCGTGTGGTCCATGTATGAATAGCCCCAGCCGGCGGGCGGCAGGTCCGGGAGACCAGACGAAAACGTGAGCCCCGAGACCGCCTGGACGATTGGGCCCCACGTCTTGAATTCCTTGTAGGGCCCGCGATGGCCGAAGCCGCAGTTCGAGACGTAGACCAGGTCCGGGCGGATCGCCTGCATCGCCTCGTAGCTGAAGCCCCACGAGTCGAGCACGCCCGCCGAAAAGTTCTCCGTCACCGCGTCGGAAATCGCGATCAACTCGCGCAGAAGCTCCTTCCCGCGGGCCGTGCGGAGGTTCAAGGTGATGGCCAACTTCTCGACGTTGTGGTTGTTGAACGCGCCGGAGAGGTTGATCCCGCGGCGCTCGTCTACGTAGGGCGCCATTCCGCGGAGGATGTCCCAGCGGCCCTCGGTCACGGGATCTTCAATCCGGATCACCTGGGCGCCGAAAGCAGCGAGGAACTTGGTGGCGCCCGCGCCGGCGAGCTGGCCGGTGAAGTCGCAGATCCGAAGGTGAGCAAGGGCGGTCGATGGGTTGTTCAGGGCCATATGGCCGCGATTCTACGCCGCCAGCGATGCGATGGTAGCCAAGGGAAAGACGGCGTCCGTGCATTCGGCCCCAGAGGTTGGTAGGTTCTCCGGCATGACGATCTCCCTCTCGTTCCACGGCGCCGCCGGCACCGTCACCGGCTCACGCCACCTCGTCGCCACCTCGCGCTCACGCGTGCTGTTCGACTGCGGCCTCTTTCAGGGGCTGAAGGCGCTTCGCCAGCGAAACTGGGCCGCCCCCGCCTTCGACGCGCGCTCCCTCGACGCCGTCGTCCTCACCCATGCCCACATCGACCACACGGGCTATCTGCCCCGTCTCGTGAAGCTCGGCTTCGACGGCCCCGTCTACTGCACCCCGGCCACCGCCGAGCTCCTCGAAATCCTCCTCATGGACTCGGCCCACCTCCAGGAGGAAGACGCCGACTACGCCAACCGAAAGGGCTTCAGCAAGCACCAACCCGCGCTCCCGCTCTACAACACGGGCGACGTGGAGCGCGCCCTGCGCCTCGTCAAACCCGTCGAGTTCGACCGCTGGCGCGACGTGGGGAGAGGCATCCGCGTCCGCTTCCAGCCTGTCGGCCACATCCTCGGCTCGGCCCATGTCGAAGCCGACATCCGTGACGGCGACGAACACACCTCCGTCTGCTTTTCGGGCGATGTGGGCCGCTATGGCGCAGCCCTCCACGCCGACCCCGACCCAGCCGCTTCCGCCGAAGCCATGGTGCTCGAATCGACCTACGGCGACCGGACGCACGACCACCGGCCCCTCGCCGAGCAGCTTGCCGGCCCATTTCGCAAAGCTCTCAACCGCGGTGGGACCATCCTGATCCCCGCCTTCGCGGTCGGCCGTGCACAGCTCGTGACGCTGATCGTCCGCGACCTGATGGCGACCGGGGTCATCCCGACCGTCCCGGTCCACATCGATAGCCCGATGGCCGCCGATGTCACCGACCTCTACGCGCGCTACCTCGGCAGCGAGGAGCTCGACCCCGGCATCGGAGACCCGGTCCGCGACAAGCTCTTCCCCAGGGGCGTCAGCATCCATCGCTCCGTCGAAGAGTCCAAGAAGCTCAACGCCCAGCCCGGCCCCCGGATCATCATCTCCGCGAACGGCATGCTCACCGGCGGGCGCGTGCTCCATCACCTCCACCGCGTACTGCTGGAACCAAAGTCGCTCGTCGTCCTCGTTGGATATCAGGCCGAAGGCACCCGCGGCCGCGCGATGGTCGACGGCGCCGAGACCGTGCGGCTCCACGGAGAAGACGTCCCGATCCGCTGCGACTTCCTCGCGGTCGATGGACTTTCCGCACATGCAGACGCCGACGAGCTCGTCCGCTGGGCGAAGAGCGCCCCCCAGCGCCCAAGAACCGTGTTTCTCGTCCACGGAGAGGCCGGATCGAGCGACACCCTCGCGCAGCGCCTCCGCGGCGACGGCTTCCACACGATTGTCCCGCGGCTGGAGCAGCGTTTTGCGCTCGATAGCCGGTCCAACCGCTGGCGCGAGGCATAGCCCCGGACACGCGAAAGCGGGGCCACTCGCGTGGCCCCGCTTTCAGAGGAGGGGGGAAGCGTCGTGTTTAGCTGACGTTCGACGGCTGCGTTTGGCCGCTCGGGGCGCCGCCGCGAGGGCCGCGAGGGCCGCCACCCATCTTGCCCACGCTGTCGATCCTCGCGTCAAGGTTCGCGCTGAACTCAGCGAGCTTCGCGTCGGCTTCGGGCTGGGTCAGCTTGCCGTCGGTCACTGCCTGGGCGAGCTTCGTCTTCATGGCGTCGCTGAGGAACGCCTTCAGCGCATCGCGGGACTTGCCATGCGCCTCGGCGACCTGGGCCAGCGTCTTGCCACCCTGGAGTTCCGTGCGGAACTGGTCCTGGGTGATGCCGAGGAAGGTTGCGACGTCCGCGCCGGCCTTCATCCCGCCGGGGCCGCCGCGGCCTTCATGACCGCCGCCACGCGGCCCACCCGGGCCGAACGGGACGGCGCCCTCTTCGATCCGCTGGCGCATCGAGGCCGCCTGTTCGGACGTGATCTCGCCGGCGGCTTCCTTCTCCGCCACCTTGTCGAGCGCGACGGACTTGAGCGCGGCGGTGAGGGCGTCTGCCGAGATGCCGAGCTTCGCGGCCAAGGCGGCAATGTGGTCAGCCTTCGCCTCGCTCGGGGCCTGCTGGGTCAGGATGGTCGAGCTGGACGGGGTCGTCGATGGCGAAGAGCCGAGGGCGAAAGCGGCGCTGCCGCCGGCGATCGCGAGGGCGCCGATCGCCGTGCTGCCGAGGATGGTGAAGCGGTTCAGTCGAGTTGCCATGTCAGATGTCTCCTTTGTGTTTGGGGTCGGTGTGGTTGCTGGCGCGGCCCGAAGGCGGGCGGGATGGCTGAGGTCGTCGTCTTCGTCCGGATGCGGGCCGCCTCCCTCGGGATGCTTCCTCGGTTGAGCCGGCCTGTTGGCGCCCGTTGCTCTTCCTGAGGTGCCATCACTGTCGCCCCGCCGCCTTCGGAGTTGGTGAGACAACCATTGGAGTTCTCACATGAAGTAAAGGGCTCGATTGTGCTTTGATACTCCTATGCACGTGCTCCTCGTCGAAGACGAAGTCCGCCTCGCCACCGCCATCCGCCGCGTCGTCGAAGAGGACGGCAATGTGATCGATGTCGTCGGCGACGGCCTCGACGGCTTCCTTCAGGCCCAGGCCGAGGAGTACGACGTGATCGTCCTCGACGTTATGTTGCCCTCGATCGATGGCTTCGAAGTCGCCCGCCGGCTCCGCAAGGGCGGCCTCCGCACGCCAATCCTCATGCTCACCGCGCGCGATTCCGTTGCCGACAAGGTCAAAGGCCTCGATGCCGGCGCCGACGACTACCTCGTGAAGCCGTTCGCGACCGCCGAGCTCCTCGCCCGGATCCGCGCGCAGGGCCGCCGCAGCCAGATGGCCACGCCGGAAGCCAACTCGCTTCAGGTCGGCGACCTTGAGCTCGACCTCCGCACCCGCGAGGCAATCCGGGCCGGCACGCGGGTCGAACTCACACCCAAGGAGTTCCTCCTCCTTGAGACCTTGATGCGGCACCCCGGCCAAGTCCTCACCCGCGCCCAACTGCTCGACCGCGTCTGGAGCCTCGACACGTTGACCGAGTCCAACGTCGTCGACACCTACATCCACTACCTGCGCGCCAAGGTCGATGCCGACTTCGAGCCCAAGCTGATCCGGACAGTGCGTGGCGCGGGCTATGCGATCCGGAAGCCCTGATGTTTCACAACGCGCGGCTCCGCCTCACCGCCTGGTATGCGGCCGCGATCACCGTCGTCCTGCTCGTACTCGGCTTCGCGACCTACTTCATCCTTCGTTCCGAGATCGACCGAGAAATCGACGACTCGCTCGAAACGACGCTCGCGGAAATCGCGCCGCGAATCGCCCCGACGGGTGGCGGGCGCCCCGAACCGGGCAGCGACGACGACGACGGCCGCTTCCGGGGCTTCCGGCCCGGCCCAGCCCCAATCATCAGCACCGATGTCTTCACCCTAGTCCTCGGCCGCGATGGCCGAGTCCTCTTCAACAGCCGCAACCTGGACATCGAGGAGTGGCCTCTCGCGTCGATCGCCGCCACCAGCACCACGACGCCGCAAAACGATGAGTTCTCGGAAGACGGGACGCGCTACCGGCTGCGTTCGATGCTCACCGGTGGAGGGAGAGACCCCGAGCAAGTCGTCGCCGTCGGGCGCTCCCTCAGTGCCCGCGATCGCCAGCTTGATGTCATCCTCTGGGTCTTGGGCGCCGGCGGGGCGGCGGGCGTGTTGCTCGCCTCTGCCGGCGGCTACTTCCTCGCGGGGATCACCTTAGACCCGATCCGCCGCGCCCTCGAGACCCAGCAGCGGTTCGTCTCCGATGCCTCCCACGAGCTCCGCACCCCGATCGCCGTCGTCACCGCGAACGCCGACGTGCTCCTCGGCCACAGCGAACAGAGCATCGAAGACAACATCGACCACGTGGCCGCGATCTCGGACGAGGCCGGGCAAATGGCGAAGCTCGTGAGCGACCTCCTGATGCTCGCGCGCGCCGACGAAGGCCGTCTTAACTTGGAGCTCGCCACCGTCGACGCGGCGGCCATCGTCGCCGGCGCCGCCGAGGCGCTCAGCGTCATCGCCACCGAGCGGCGCGTCACGCTCGTCCCCAACGTCGCTCCCGCGCCGCTCGAAGCCGACCCCGTCCGTCTGCGTCAGGTCGTGGTCATCCTCCTCGACAACGCCCTCAAATACACGTCCGCGGGTGGCCGCGTCACGGTGAGCTGTGCCAGGCGCGGCTCGTTCGTGGAGCTCGCCGTCGCTGACACGGGCCCGGGCATCGCGCCGGCCAGCCAGGCCCGGATCTTCGACCGGTTCTATCGCACGGACGAATCGCGGACCGCGGGCGGCGCGGGCCTCGGCCTCGCCATCGCGAAGACGATCGTCGACGCGCACGGCGGCCGGATCAGCGTCGAATCGGCGCTCGGCAAGGGCTCCACCTTCACCGTCCGGCTTCCAGCCAAACGCTGAGCCTCAGCTTGTCAGCATCATCAAGGCGTACTCCATGTTGCTCTTCATGGAGGGCGCGTTGTCTTCCCAGAGCGGGTCATGGCGCTTGCCGCGCCGGTGCAACATCAGGTTGAAGCCCGTGATGATCCCGAACTTGTAGACCGCGAGGGCTTTGAACCAGTTGATGCTCTTGCCGAGGTCGGCGCCCCACGCCTGTTGGTACATCGCCTGCAACTCGTCCGCGTGCGGCATGTCCGGTGCGATCGCGCGGTGCACCCAGGCGCGCGGGTCGTTGAACGCACAGATCCAGCCGACATCGTTCAGCGTCGCGCCGATCCCGCAAAGCTCCCAATCGATCAGCGCCGTCAGCTGGCCATCCCACGACGCCATCATGTTCCCGTATTGGTAGTCGCCGTGGTAAATGCCGATGTTCGAATCCGCCGGGATGGTGTCCAACAGCAGTTGGCGGACGCGGGGCTGCAGCGCGAGCAGGTGCTGGTCCGCCGCGCGCTCGTAGAATCGGTCCCAGCGCGTGACGTCGAATTCATAGCCCCAGAACTCCCCGAGGTACGCGCACTTCGCCTTGTCCACCTTATGGACGCCCGCGAGCGCCGTCATCGCCTGCCGGGCGAACTCCCGCTTCGTCTCCTGTGAAAGCGCCTCTATCCACTCGCCGCGGAAGACGTCGCCCTCGATCCGCTCGACCACGAAATACGGCCGGTCGAACCACTGCGGGTCCGCGCCCGACCAGACGACGCTGCAGTGCGGTACGTCCGTGCCATCCAGCGCGTTCAACACCGAAACTTGGCGCAGCACGTCGGCCGTCCCCTCCAGCTTCACGTTCGGCGGCGGCAGCCGCATCCAGTAGCGCAGGAGCTTGCCCTCGCTCTGGATGTCGAACAGGTAGGCGAAGCCGGCGTGGCCCGGCGCGTTGTCGCAAGCGACAACCTTCGCCCACGGGTCACCGAGATGGTGGCGGACGAACGGGACGAGGCGTTCTTGAAGCTCTTCGGGCGACATGGCGAATCCTCCGGCGGCTTGTGCCCGTACTATGCCCTGCCCAGCGGTTGGCGTGAACGTCGAAGGTTCAGACGAGCCCAGCGAGCTCAGGGAGGTGCCGTTCGACCTCGGCTTCGAAGGCCGCGAGTGACGCGTCTCGCTCGCCAGCGGACCAGCCGAGTTCCTCGCCCGCGATCGTCGCGACCGCCGCGGCGCAGCAGCGCCCGCGGCAGCTGGCCCACGACGCGCCAGTCCGCCGTAACGACACGTCGCTCACGCTCGCCGCGAGCTCCGCCCGCACGGCATGGCGGACCTCACCAGCCACCAAGCCGGAATGCGGGCAGAGGAGGTCGCTGCCGAGGCCGGCCACGCCGTCGCTGGCGCCGCCGTAGCGCCCGAGTCGCCCCGAGGCGGGGCCGCCAGCGGGTGCGCTCGGCCAAGGAGCGTGGCGCCCGGTCGCGAACCGCCCAGTCACCTGGTTCGCCAACGGCCGGAAGGTGCTCAGCTTGCCGCCAGCAACGCTGATTAGGCCCTCTGGGCCCGCTCGCTTGCCATGGTCAATGACTACGTGGCGGCGCGTGATGCTCGCCTCGACCCCGCGGGCGGCGGGCAGCGGGCGGAGGCCCGCGTAGGCATACCGCACCTGCGCCGCCGCGAAGCCGAAACCGGGCAGGACTGCGCCGGCCTCCTCCAGCAGGTACTCGGCCTCCTCGCGGGTGGGGCGCACGTCGCCGGGCGCACCGCCGTAGCGGTCGTCGGTCGTCCCGATAAGCAAGAGCCCATCCTGGGGCACGATGAAGAAGACGCGCCCATCGCTGCGCGCCGTCGAGAAAATCGCCGACTGCGGCAACGGCCGGTCCAGTTCGAGGACGATGTGCGTGCCTTTGGTGGCCCCCAAGAGCGGCGGTTGTTCACCGGTGAGGGCCGCAACAGCGTCGACCCACGGCCCCGCGGCGTTCACGACCGCCTTCGCGGGGACGGTGATGCTTTCACCGCCGGCCACCACCTCGACCGCGCTGACGGCCCCGCCCGTCAGCTCAATGCGCGAGACGCGAGCGTGGTTGAACACCGAGGCGCCAAAGCCCTCCGCTTCGAGGGCGAGCTCCAACGCGAGCCGCTCGGGCGCGATGGCGCGCGCGTCCCAAAACAGGAACGAACCAGATGCCTCGCCAGCAACGCCCGGCTCTGCACGCTGAGTCCCCGCCCCGCCGAGCCGCCGGTGCCGCGCCAGCGCCCCGCGAAACGCCAGTGCATCGTAGGCGGTCAGGCCAACTTTGAGCTGCCAGGCCGGCCGCCGCGTCCAAGGGAGCTGCGGGAAAAGGAAGCGCTGTGGCCGGACGAGGTGCGGCCGCGTCCGAAGCAGCCAGGCGCGCTCGCGCAGCGATTCAAAGACAAGCCCAACCTCGCCATGTTCGAGGTAGCGCAGCCCGCCGTGGATCAGCTTCGTCGAGCGCCAAGTCGTGCCGAAACCGAAGTCGTCCTGCTCGAACAGCGCGACGCGCAAGCCGCGGCCCGCGGCTTCCCGCGCGATGGCGCAGCCATTGATCCCGCCACCGATCACGGCGAGGTCGAGCGGCGGGCCTTTGGCCAACGCCCGCAACGCTTCCAGCCGCTCCCGCCGCATCGCTACGACGACCGCACGCGGGCGACGGAAGAGCGCCACGCGCCGAGACGTGCTTCCCGCTCGTCAGAAGAGATCGCGGGCTCGAAGCGCCGGTCCAGCGTCCAGAGGCTGGCGGCTTCGTCTGGCCCCGCCCAGATCCCCGCCTCGATGCCCGCGAGGAAGGCCGCCCCCATCGCGGTCGACTCGGTGACCACCGGCCGCAAGACGGGCACGCCGGCAAGGTCGGCTTGGAGCTGCATGAGCAGGTTATTCGCCGCTGCGCCGCCATCGACCCGTAACTCCGCGATCGGCGCCGGAAGGTCCGCGTTCATCGCGCCAACCAGCTCAGCGCTCGAAAGGGCGATCGCCTCCAGGGCAGCGCGGGCAATGTGCGCCTTCGTCGCCCCGCGTGTGAGCCCGAGGATGGCGCCGCGCGCGTGCGGGTCCCAGTGCGGCGCGCCAAGCCCCGTGAACGCGGGGACGATCGT
The DNA here is from genome assembly GCA_046152925.1 of Dehalococcoidia bacterium. Classification (GTDB taxonomy): domain Bacteria; phylum Chloroflexota; class Dehalococcoidia; order Tepidiformales; family Tepidiformaceae; genus CAMAUF01. The sequence goes on along the minus strand of JBJXFX010000044.1, from coordinate 8,630 downwards.
CACGCCGCCACTGTCGGGGACCGATGCCGCAAGCGGTTCGATCTCCGCCGAGGTCCGGATGATCCCCAACTCGTCGCGCAGCCACTGGACGAGCGACCCGGCGACAAACACCGAACCCTCGCGGACGTACGCGGGCCTCCCCGGCTCGCTCGCGACACCGAGCGAGGTCAGCAGTCTGTTGCGCGACCGAACGCTTTCACGCCCAGCCTCCGCGAGCAGGAAACATCCGGTCCCGTACGTATTTTTCGCCTGGCCCGGCGCGACGCAGGCCTGCCCGAAGAGCGCCGATTGCTGGTCGCCCGCCACCGCGAGGATCGGCGTTTCGGCGTTGAAGACCGCCCCGGCGGTGCGCCCGAAGGTTGCCCGTGAGGGCAATACCTCCGGCAGTGCCCCGCGCGTGACCTCGAAGGCGTCGCAGAGCTCGTCGCTCCAAGCGCAACGGTCGATGTCGAGCAGCAAGGTCCGGCTGGCGTTCGTCATGTCCGTGACATGGCGCCGCCCGCCCGTCAGCTTCCAGATCAGCCAGGAGTCGATCGTGCCGACCGCGAGCCGTCCCGCGCGTGCGGCCTCGCCAACCGCCGCAACGTTCCGCGCGAGCCAGGTCAGCTTCGTCCCCGAGAAGTACGGGTCGAGCGTCAGCCCCGCGTCCTGCGCAAGGCGCGGTTCGAAGCCCCGGTCGCGAAGCTCATCGCAAATCGGCGCCGTCCGCCGGTCCTGCCAGACGATCGCGTTGTGCAGCGGCGCCCCGGTGACACGGTCCCAGATGACGACGGTCTCGCGCTGGTTCGTAATGCCGATGGCCGTGATTCCGCTCGGGCCGGTAGCCGCTGCCTTCAGCGCATCCCGGACCGCGTCCAGCGTGCTCCGCCAGATCGCCTCCGGGTCGTGCTCGACCCAGCCCGGCTGCGGGAACAGCTGCGGGAACGAATGCTGCCCAACGCCCCGGATCGCGCCAGCGGCATCGACCACGAGCGCGCGCGAGCTCGTCGTGCCTTGGTCGATCGTGAGGATGAGCGGCGCAGCCATCGCCCAAAGTGTGGGTGGGGAAGCCGGAAATTGGAAGGGACGGGTCAAGGCGGCCGCGGCCGCGAACCGTCATGCGCTCACCACCGGTCCGAGTTGTTCAAGCTTTTCGACCCGCTCACGGAGCTTGGCGTTGTCGTTGCGCAGCGCCTCGATCTGCTCCTGCAGCGCCTTTGTGCCGTTCACATCGCCATCGCCGCGGCGGAGGGCGAGCGCCGCCTCACGAGCCGCCCGGACCGCGCGACCGTCCAGCTCGCGGGCCGCCATCCGGTCGAGCGCAGGGGCGTGCGACGGGTCTTTCAGCGTCTTGAGCGCGTTCGCTGCAGCCACCCGGACGCGGAAATCCGGGTCGTCGAGAAACTTGGCGATTGCCTCGCCCGCCCACGCCTTGCGGGCCGGGAACCAGGCAGCGAGCTTCGCGATCCCCGCGAGCGCCGGCCCTCGCGAGCCGACCGGCGTCCCATAGGCCGCAGCCGCCGCGAGCTGGTCGAACGCGCGCTCGTCACGCAGCTCGACAAAGCCGTCGATGCACCCGTTGCGCACGAACTGGCGGAAGCTCTCGTGGCCCATGCCCTCGACCAGCCGTTCGAAAGCGCCTTCCTGACGGAGCTTGCCGAGCGCTGCGTACGCCGCCCCTCGGGCGGCCGACGACTCATCCGCCGTCGCCACGTTGGTCAGCGCGGCCGCCAACTCCGCGACGACCGCGTGCTCGGCCAGCGCACTCACGACAGCGCGCCGGACCTTCGGGTGCTTCGCGCCGAGGTGCTTCCGGAGGGCGGCTTTCGCAGCGGGGTCTTTGGTCGTCCCCAGCGCCTTGGCGGCAGCGGCCGACACGCTCCACCACGGGTCCTTGCGGAGCGCCTCTTCGAGCGCCGCGATCGCCTCCGGGCCGCCCTTCTTGCCGAGCGCCTCCGAGGCGAGCCGGCGGCCAGCGATGTCGTCGTCCTCGCGCAGCTGGAGCTTCAGCTCGGTGAGCGGCTTTTCGAACTCGACCGTCTTCAAGACCGTGTTGTAGGGGTCGAAACGGCAGAGGTCGGGCCGCTTCTGGAGCGCGAAGTGGAATACGTGCTCCGCCTCGGTGACTTCGACCCGGAACGCCTGTGGCCGCCCGCGACCACTGCGGAAGTCGATCGTCACAGGCAGCCGGAAGAGCGGCGTCGCGCCCGACGTGTCTTGGGCCTGGCGCACCGTGACCGTCGCGGCTTTTCGTTCCGCGTCCCAGCTCCAGCTCACCTTCAGCTCAGGATGCCCCGGCTTGAACACCCACTGGTCGAAGAACCACTCGAGGTTGCGGCCCGTCTCGGCTTCGATCGCGTCGATCAGGTCCTGCGTCTTCACGTTCTGCTCTTGGTGTTCGCGGCAATAGCGCTTCACGGAGCGCGAAAACGCGTCTTCGCCCAACAAGCAGCGCAGCATGTGGATGACGACGGAGCCTTTTTCGTAGAGGTGGCGGTCGAAGATGTCGATCGGGTCACGGAAGACATTCGAGACGATCGGCCGCCGGTAGCGCTCTTCGAGGTAGAGGTTCGTGTTGTCGATCACGCCCTGGCGGTACTCGTCGACACCGCGGAAGCGCTCGTCCCAAACCAGCTCCAGATAGGTCGCGAAGCTCTCGTTCAGCCAGCCGTGCGACCAATCGCGGCAGGTGAGCAGGTCGCCGAACCACATGTGCGCAAGCTCGTGCGAGACGAGCTCGTCGGGCTTGTAGTCGAGCAGGCCACGTTCATCCACCAGCAGGTTCGTGGTCATGGTCGTCGCCGACGTGTTCTCCATACCGCCGAAGACGAAGTCGCGGACGACAATCTGGGAGTACTTCGCCCACGGATAGGGGATCCCGGTGAACTCCTCGAAGGCCGCGATCATCGCCGGCGTGTTGCCCATCGCGAGCTTGCCGCGCTCGATGTCCGCCGCTTCGACGTAGTAATCGATCGTGAGGCTAGGCCGGCTGGCATCGATCCGGGCGAACTCTCCGGCCGCCAACGTGATCAGATAGGTCGAGTGTGGCCGTTCCTGCGTCCAGTGGAAGAGCTTGCGGCCGTCCGGCAGGTCTGTCTCGCGGACGAGGCGCCCGTTTGAAAGCGCGAACCACGTCCCCGGCACGCGGACGGTGAGCTCCGTCGTCTGCTTCTGGTTCGGCGCGTCGTAGCACGGGATCCAGTACCGCGTGTCCTCGTCCTGGCATTGCGACCAGACCTGGACGGGTTTGTCGGGATAGCCCGCGTCGGGACGGATGAAGTAGAGGCCGATCCGTGGCGTCGCACGGTAGGCGATCGCGACCTCGACGGCTTCGCCCCGCACCAGGATGCGCGGGAGCGAGACGACGAGCGTCGCCCCGCTGTAGTCCCAAGTCGCGGCCTTCCCATCGACGGTCACCGCGTTGATCGTCATCTCAATGGCATCGAACGGCACCGCTTGGAGGCCGTCGTTGATCGCGGCGACCGTGTGGGTGGCGGTGCCGAAGACGGCCCCAGCTTCGAGGTCGAGGTCCAAGTCGAGGGCGATGTGGCGGACATCGGCGACGCGATCGCGCGTCCAGCGGGGCTTGTCGCCAGGGAGGGCGTGGCCGTGGGCGCCGTCGATCGCGAGCTCAGAGGAGCGGGAACAGAGCATGAGGGGTGCTCCGCAAGGTGGAGTGGTGTGCGAGCGATCCTAACGGCGCGATCGCTGTCGCGCAGGCGCTGGTTGAGCCGTGGACCCCGCGGCCCCCTAAAGGGTCTTGCAAAGCGCCACGAGCTGGTCGAGTGCAGCGCCCCAGCCATCATGGAAGCCCATCGCCTCATGTTGCGTGCGGTGCTCCGCGCTGTTGTGCAGAGCGTAGGCGGTGTACCGCGTCTGCCGCTCACCGACGGGCTCCATGATGATGTGGGCCGTCATTTGGATGTCATCGCTTTTCGGGGCGGGCCGGAAATCACCGCGCAACGCGTCCGTGAACACCAACCGGCGCTCCGGCTCGACAACCAAGTAGCAGCCCTCGTTCGGGAACCGGTCACCGTCCGGGGATTCCATCACGACATTTGAGTAGCCGCCGGGCACGAGGTTGGTGTCGACGCTGAAGGTCTTGAATGGGGCCGGCGTGAACCACTTGAGCATCAGCGCTGGCTCCGTCCAGCAGCGCCAGACAAGCGCCACCGGCACATCGACGACGCGCTCCAGCTTGAGGTCCGTTTCCGGGTTGAACGTTGGGTGCAAGGTCATGGGACTGCTCCTTCTTCTCTTGGTTGGTCTTCGTTGGCCAGCTCGAGCAGCAAGGCGTCCAGCTGGTCCAGCCGCTTCTCCCACATTGTCCGGCGCGCCTGAAGCCAGTCGCTCGATTGCGCGAGGGCCCCGGGGTTGAGGCGGCAGGTGCGCACGCGGCCGCGCTTCTCGGAGGTGATCCAGCCCGCGCGCTCCAACACCTCAAGATGCTGGAGAAACGAGGGCAGGGCCATGCTGTGCGGCGCCGCGAGCGCACTCACGGTCGCGGGAGCGACGGTCAGCCGTTCGACGACCGCCAGCCGGGTCGGGTCGCCGAGCGCGTGGAAGAGCCGGTCGGCGACCAATTGGTTAGGCATTCGCCTTACTATTCGCGCTCGGGCCCACCGTGTCAAGCGTCCGCGGCGCGGCTCAGCGTCCGGACGCGACCACGTCCTGAAACGCGCCACCCTGAAGCATGGGCACAGCGCCGCTGACAGAGAGCGCGCTGGCCAGCGCCACGTCCCCTTCGAACCCGCGCTCCACCAACTCCCGGCCCGACGAACACGCCCGGATGACGGCATCGAGCCCCTCGGCCGCGGCGGCCAGAAACACCGCCTCAGCGGCCCGCGCCTCCGGCGACTTCGTCCCCGCGAGCCCAATTATCACCGCGCCGGCCCCGATCAGGTCCTCGATCGCGGGCCGCAGGCTCCCATCAGCCCAGCGCTCGCCCGCCGCGAACACGGCGACAGGCCGCGGGCCGCGATTGATCCATGCCGCGACGGCCTCGGCGTTCCGCAAGCACGCCGCGACCACCGTCCCGCTCGTCGCCGAAAAGGCGAGCGTCGCCCCGTTCGGCGACGGCAGCACGAGTTTCGTCTTCGGCGCAACCCCTTGGAGCGAGGCCGGGGAAAGCGACAGTCCCTGCCTCCGGTCGTGGCTCGCGAGCAACGCGCCATGCTCCGCCGCAAACGCCTCCGCGCGCTCATCCCGCCAAAGAAAGGGCAGTACCTCCGCGCCACGGCCCACGGCGACGTCAACCGCTGTCGTGAACGAGAGCACGTCGACGATCACCGCGACGGCCGCCGCGGGACCGAGCTGCTCCACCCCGGACAAGCCCCACTCAAACCGGATATCCCAATCCGCCTGGTCGAAAAACGCCACCGTTAGCCGCTACTCGTCGTCATCGTCGTCGTGGTCGTGTTCGGCCTCGGAGCCGCCGAACATGCTGGGCAGCGTGGGCGAGTCCTCTCTCTTCTTGCCCTTCGAAGGCGCCGGCACGGCCTTGAGCCGCTCCGCGAGCGCCACCAACTCCTCAGCCGAGGCGCCGAGCGGCGCGACGACCCCACCGCAGCCGCTATCGCGCAGCACGCGAAGCTCTTCCACGGTCGCACCGGCCGCAACGCCAACGAGCAGGGGCGTGTTAGCCAGCGTCGCCAGCCGGACAAGGCCGAGCTGTTGACCGAGGGTCATCCCGCCTGCGCTGTGGTCGACGAAGAGGCCGTCCAGCCCGAGCGGCGCCATGGCACGGAGGGTCGCTTCGTCCAGCGGCCCGGAGGCGTCGACGACATGGCCCATGTCGTCGGTCTTCACGGCGATGGCGGCCGTAGTGTCCAGCGCGCTGATCGCGAAGTCGGAGCCCGCTTGGCGCAGCGCCACCGCCCCGGCTTCGTCCAGTGCGGGCACGAGGGCGCCGCGACAGCTCTTCTTGTCGAGCCCGCCAACGACCACTGCGGCGGCGGCCGCACTGTCGACGACGACGACCACGGCATCGGCGCCTGCCGTCGCCCCGTTGGCGTCGGCGACGCGCGCGATGAGCAGCATCGCCCGTGGCTGCTCCCTAGTGACCGGGCCAAAGCCGAGCCTCGCGCCCGTCTCCCGGCGCTGGACTTTCTGGATGCGCTTTTGCAGTTCGCTCATCGATGAAGCCTCCTAGGTGCGTGATGGCAGCTCGTTGCGGACGGCGACGCCATCCACGACGACGAGCGCCGGCGTTTGGGTGAGTGCCGCCAGGTTACCAAGTGGATCCTGGCGAAAGACAACAAGGTCGGCGAGCAAGCCCGGCTTCACCTCGCCAGCCTCGACTTTGAGCAGCCCGGCGGCCCATTTCGTCGCCGACAGAATCGCCGCGGCGGGCGAAAGGCCGTGCCGTGCGGTCCGCAGGATCTCCTGGGCGTTCTCGCCCGGGCGGTTCAGTGGCGTCCCTTGGTCCGTGCCCATCGCGACCTTCACGCCCGCCCGCACAGCGGCGCTGAAACTCGCGATGTGGTCGGCGAGCACCTGGTTCGACTTGGCGATCGCGGATTCCGCGACCCCCTCCGCGGCCCCGCGCTCCGCCATGACCGCCGGGGCAGTCAGCGTGGCGACCAAATACGTGCCGCGCTCCAGCATCAGGCCGATCGCCTCGTCATCGAGCCAGACGCCGTGCTCGATCGAGTCGACGCCAGCGCGGATTGCGTTCTTGATCCCGGCCGTCGACTGCGCGTGAGCGGCCGCGACACGGAACGCCTTGTGCGCCTCCTCGACGCCGGCGGCGAGCTCGTCCTGGGTGAACGACGGCGAACGCGGGTCCACGCCCGGCGTCAGGACGCCGCCGCTCGCGAAGAGCTTGATCGCCTTTGCACCCGCCCGAAGCTGTTCGCGCACGGCCTTGCGGACCTCGTCCGGGCCGTCAGCTTCACGGGCGAGGAAGCCGTGTCCGTGGCCGCCGGTCATGGTCACGCCGAGCCCCGCCGCCAGCACGTGCGGTCCCGGCGTCAGCCCTTCGTCGATCGCCTTCGCGATCTGGATGTTGAGCTGCCCTGGGGCGCCGAGGTCGCGGACTGTCGTGAAACCGGCCATCACAGTCGCGCGCGCGTTCGCTGCGGCCCGGATTGCGCGCAAGCCCGGCGGCTCTTGAGCGGCCTTGTTGATATCCGTGGGCCCCCCGTCCGAAACGATGTGGACGTGGCAGTCGATCAAGCCGGGCAGCAGGAAGCCTCCAGCTGCATCCAGCGTGACATCCCCGGGGCGCGGCTCGATGTGAGGGGCGACCAACTCGATGCGCGCGCCGCTACAGCGGACATCCAGCGTCGCGAATCCGCGCGCCTCCGCATCCCACACCTGTGCGCCTTTGATGAGCAAGGGGTTGGTTCCGGCCACGAGCGTTCATTGTTGGGCGCGGAAGGGAAAGGCGCACGGCCAGAGCAGGCAACGCCCTGCGAGATCGCCGATACTGACCCGCCATGAACATCCGCTGCCAACTGATCCTCGATGAGCTCGCCCGCCACCGCACCCAGTTCGAGCACCTCTGCCACGACCTCTCCGACCGCGAGCTGCGGGCCATCGTCCCCGGCTCACACTGGACGGTGAAGCATTACATCGCCCACCTTGCGACGATCGACGGCCTCATCGCCCACAACTTCAGCCTCGCCGCCGGGCTTCAGGCCCCACCTCCCGCGACTCCCTACCCGGACCCCTTCGACATCGACGAGTGGAATGAATCGGCCGTCGAACGCGTCGCCGGCTGGAGCGTCGACGACATGCTGATCGAAGCGGCCACACATCGCGAGCGGATGGCCCTCGCCATTTCCCACTTCAAGGACGCGGACCTCGACCGCGTCATCCCCTATGGCGGCGACCGCAAGTCGCTTGGGCCGCTGCCGAAGTCGCAGGTCCGCTTCGGCGGCCTGCTCTGGGCAATCGCCGTCCACGACCCGACGCACACACGCGACCTACTCCGCGCCCTCCCCGAACGCGCGGATCAGCCCTGGATTGAGGAGTGGCTCGGCTCCGTCAGCGAGAGCCTCATCCCCGATGGGGTCAAGGAGCAGCGGGTGTAACCCCGCCGCCCATGCGCTACCCTAGCGGTAGTCCAACACGGAGAACCCCTTGGCAAAGCAGTACTCGCAGCCGCCGGCGATGGCAATCGACGCGGCAAAGTCCTACACCGCGACGATCGAGACGACGGCCGGGATCATGGTCGCCGACCTCTTCGCCGACGATGCCCCGAAGACCGTGAACAACTTCGTCTTCCTCGCGCGCGATGGCTTCTACCAGGACGTCATCTTTCACCGCGTCATCGAAGGCTTCATGGTTCAGGGCGGCGACCCGACCGGCACCGGCCGTGGCGGCCCCGGCTATCGCTTCGACGACGAAAAGGTGACCAAGCCCTATTCGCGCGGCACGCTTGCCATGGCGAACGCTGGCCCAAACACCAATGGCAGCCAGTTCTTCATCATGCACTCGGACTATCCCCTGCCGCCGAACTACACCGTCTTCGGCAAGCTGAGCAGCGGCGTCGAAGTCGTCGACACCATCGCGCTTGCCCCGCGCGACCGCAACGACCGCCCCAACACCCCGGTGAAGATCACGTCGATCACGATCGCCGAAGCCTAACGGCCACAGCGGACCACCACGGAGACGCCACGAAGGGGAGGTCCTCGTGACCTCCCCAT
>JBJXFX010000035.1:0-13041 GCA_046152925.1 Dehalococcoidia bacterium | reverse complement strand
CCACGTTACCGAGAGCGCGCGCCCGGCACGCCAAAATGCTCCGGCTGGCGGGAAGTCCCGAGGTCGGGGACCCGTCAGCCGGAGCATTGAGGAAGGTGGGCGCGAGGCTCGGCCTAGGCCGCGTCCGACCGCCGGCTCGCGAGGTTCCGGAGCTCCGGCAACATCGCTTGGGTGAAGGTCACGCGGCGGCGTGGGTCGCCAATTTCGGCGGAAAGGCGCTCCACAAGCGTCGAGGCCGCCTCCCGTGCGAGCGTCGCCGAGGTGGCGCCGAGGTTGCCGAGCTGATCGTCGATCGCGACTGTCGCGATCGGCCCCATCGCCGCCCGGAGGGCCTCCTCCAGCCGTCGCATAAACACCGGGCCAGCGAGCTCTTTCGTCGGCGCCGAAGGGGCGACGCTGTTGATCGTCGGTTGCTGCTCCACGGCGCGGACGGCCGCCGCTGGCGTCGCCGCGCGGACCGGCGACGGAGCCACGGCCTGGCCATCGCGAGACACCGCCACCAAGCCGCCCTCGACGAGACGCATGAGCACCCGCGAGACACTCAGTGCGTCGCGTCCGAGAGCGGTGCAGAGCCCGGCCACATCCGTCCGCCCATCGGCGTAGGACACGACCTGCCACTCGGCTGGCGAAAGCGTCACGGGCGCCGCTGGCAGCTCGTGCGTCAGCATCGGCATCGCCCCGAGCGTGGGGATGACTTCCTTGATCGCCGCGATTTCGGCCGAAAGGGCGGTGATGTCGGCCAACACCTCTTCGGTGGAGCGGCTGACCGACCGCGCAGTTGGCTTGGCGGTGTTGTCGAACACGAATGTGCCATGCGTCCACTGCGCGACGGCCGTGAGCGCGTCCTCGCCCGTCAGCGGGCCTTCGGTGACGTCCACAATCACGCCGTCGAGGATCCCGATTTCGGCGCGGTCCGGCCCGTCGTTCAGCTCCAGGATGCCGCTCTGGCGGCTCGAACAGAGCATGGTCAGGGCCTGAGTGAGCGGCCAATGTTGCAGGTTGCCAGTGAGTCCTTCGCGCATCGTGTTCCTCCTCGCCCCGTTGGGCTCTTGCTATGCGCCCGCGAACGCCGCCCAAGAGCGGCGCGATACCTCGTCCACGGAAGCGCGCGTCACCAGATGGCGCCGGTCCGCGTTCCGCTTGTCGAGTTGCTTGAGGACCTTCTTGTCCTCCGACCAGTTCAGCGTCGTGATCTCGGCGGTGATCCGGAGCAGCGCATCGTCCGCACCTGGTTCCGCGAGCATGACCAACACGCCGTGGCCATCGATGTCACGTGCGTGGAGCGTCCAAGAATTGAATTCGAAGTGCACCGTCACGCCGTGACGCCCGGCAGCCTGGAAGGCGGAGAGCGTCCGGATCACTTCGCGGCCCAGGCTGGCCATGGAGTCCGTGGCCAGCGGGGCCGGCGTGGAAGAAGCGACGACTTCGCCGGCGTTGTCACAAACGAATGCGCCCTTCACCCCTGGGAGGTCGATGCAGCCTGCGAGGTCCTTCTCCATCACGACGCCCTCTGCAGGGTGGTGAGCGGCGCACCGGGGGCCCGGTTGGATGCCGCTGCCGTGGTCCCGGCGATGCGGTCGCGGACGAGCGTCTCGAGGTCTTCGCGCCGAAGCAGGAAGGTGAGCCGTCGCACCGTGTCATCGAGGACCGCGTTCAGGGCCTTCCCGAATTCGTCGGGCATCGGCGCCTCCATGCGGATTTCGCCGTTCGAGTACGTGAATTCGCCTGCGAACGGGTCCAGGAAGGGGTGGGTCTGTGCGTTCTCGATCAGGGCTTCCCGAAAGGCCGCGCTGAACTGGCCCTTGCGGCCGATCTCGTCAATCACACCCTCGACGGTGGAGATCACGCTCGCCCAGGAGCGCAACACTTCCGCCATCGGCGCGGGTGCGGCGGGCTCCGGCGGCGACGCCGCCAAGTCGGGGTCCGGCCCGTTTTGCGCAGCCGTGACGGCGGCGAGGACCGGGGACTCCTCGGGTTCAAACGTGGCCGCGGCCACACGCCCACCGATCGGCGCTGCCGCCGCCGAGGGCGGCACCGTCGCCGCGGCCGCGAGGTCGGAGCTGTGGTCGCGCGCCGCCCCTGCGCGGAACACGCTGACACGTGCCGGTGCGCTCTGTGCCTGTTGGGTCATGAAGTCGAGCGCGGCCTCGCCGGTCAGCGACTGGCCAGCGAAGGAGCCCATCGCCGCGACGATCACCCCGCCGCTGAAGAAGGCGACCGCCTCGCCCTCGTCGCCCACCAGCCGGAGGTCAACGCGTCCTTCACCGCATTCAGCGTGCACCGCCTCCAGCAGCCGGCCGATAACCACCCACTCAGACGAGAGCTCCCGAAAGACCGGTTCCGCGTCGGCCATCCCCGCAAGGAGGCCCGCCAGCGGCCCGTCGAGCTCGAAAACATCGATCGTCCCACCGCGGTCCTGGGCCCGTTCGCCGAACGTCCGGACAGCCATGCTCCCGAGCCGGCGGACACCGTTCGGGTAGTCCATCGCCCCAGCCGGCGCCCCTCCCGTGAGGAACAAGAGGCCGCTGTAGGCCTGGCTCGCCAGGCGGATGTAGCCATCCAGCCGTCGCGCCGCGAGGTCATCGAGCAGGCCCTGAAAGCTCGTGAACGAGGTGTTGAGGTTCTGATAGACCGGCCGTTCCACCGGAAGCATCTTCACGGGGCACTCCTTGATCCGATTGTGCTGCTAGGCAGCCGCGAGATAGCGGCTGGTGATCCGTTCGAGCGACGACCCCGCGAGGTCGATGGCGCTGCCGTCTTTGCAGGCGACGAGGACGAGGCAGCCCGGCCGGCGGATGACAACAACTGCCCCCGACTTGCCCTGGACGTGCACGCGGTCAAGCGTGCTGGATGCGACGGCGGGACCAATCCCGCGCAGGTCGTCGACTTCGGTCATCGCATCGGCCCTCCGCGCGACGAACACCGCCAGGGGTCCATCGACGTTCGCCCGAATCGACCCGGCCCCTGCCACGAACGACCCTTCGTCGTCGCAAACCGCGACGCCCGTGACGCCCGGCAGGTCCGAGATCTCGGCCGCGAGCCTGCCGGCGACCTGCGGTTGGAGGGGAAAGGCGGTGATTGCCATGGTCTACCCCCTGTGGGTCGTTGTGCGTTCGAGGCTTAGGCGGCGGCCCGGCGCGTCCGCAACCGCTCGATGGCCGAGGCAAGGCTCGTTTGCATCCGGGTCAACGCCTCTGCCATCCGGACAACCTCCGGCGAACCCTTGACGCGGATCTGCGTCTCAAGCTCGCCGAGGCTCACCTGGTCCGCAGCCGCGACAAGCTGGTTCACAGGCCGCGTGATGCTCCTCGAAATGAGCCAGGCGAAGAGGATGGCGACGACCGACGACACAACCGCGATTGCGACGACCAACGACTGTTCGCGCCGGTTCGTGGAAACGCGCTCTGTCAGGTCCGTCCGGAGGACGCGTTCGGCCGCGGTGACCAGGTCGCGGCTCGAGGCCTGGACGGCGTCCTCCTTGGTCCGAAGCCCCGACTGGCGTCCGGCCAGCTCGTCTTGGACAGCGATGATGTAGTCCTTCACGGCAACCTGCGTAGCGAGCAACGGTTGTTCGAGGGCGCGGTCGTAGCTCGTATTGCTCTGCCGCGCGAGGTCGAGGGCCCGCGTCACTTCGCGTTGGAGGTCATCCACGCGGGTGAGGCCAGCAGCGACCGAAGCGCGGCCAACAAGCCCGATCTGGCCCGAGGTCTCCTCGAAGCTTGCCTGGACGTCGTCGACAGCCACGCCAAGGCGCGGCAGCGAGTCCATCGTCGCGAGGACGGTCTGCAGCGAGGCGGTCTCCGGGTCGAGATAGAGCTCCGACGTGTTGCCCACGACAAAAAGGTACTCAAGCAGCGAGTCCGTGAGCCGGTCGTTCTTGCGTTCGATGTCGGACGGCGTCCCGCCGGCCGCGACCGTCGCGGTAACATCAGCCCAGAGTTGGGCTGCCTTGGCCGTCAACTCGCCCGTTTCGAAGCGGACGCCTGTCCGGTCGTCCGCCTTCTTCAACGAAGCAACCTGGCTATCGATGTTGGCTCGCACCGTTTCCAAGCGCTGTTTTGCGTTGGCGTTGCCTTGGACGGCGAATACTGCGAGCGACCGATGCTCCTGGGTCGAGATCAGCAGACTGTTGAGGACCTCCAAGTACTGGAGACCGTCCCGCTCGTTCGTCGCGAGGTCGATCTCGGCCTGGCGGCCATCGACGGCGAAGTACGCGAGCAGCGCGACCGGGACCACCAGGACGGCCACCAGCAGCGCCAGCTTGCGACTGATGCTGAGCCGATTGAAGAAGGCGCCCACAGGGCCATGCAAGTTCGCCATCTGCCACCTCAATGAAACCGTCTTCGGCGCCAGGCCTCGGTGAACGCAGGCGCTTATCCGTTCACTCGACAGCTACCAGAGGCAGGAACAGGCAGCGAGCGGTGATTCTTCAGGGTCATTTTCCGCCGGGCCGCTGCAGCGGCGATTCTGAGGAGAAATACGCGGTACACCCTGAGCACCGGCCCACCGTGGCCGTCTATACATCACAGAGAGCACGGCTACGTGCCGCGATGGCGAGGTTCCAGAAGGCGATGGGAGAGGGCACTCACCGCGATGGGCCGCTCGGGTTCTGGGAGGGGCTTGCCGCCGACCTCCGGCTCGGGCCACAACGTGGGCGGATCATTGCCGTCGCCGCCCCAAAGGGTGGCGTCGGCAAGACGTTCGTCGCCGTCAATCTCGCCTGGCACTTGGCGGAGGGTGCGGGCCGCTCGGTCGTCCTTCTGTCCGTCGCCTATGGCGGAAACGACGCCCCAGCACGTGCCACCACGATCGACCAGCGCGTGGCGCGCGGCACGGTCCGCGCCATCCCCGGCGTCTCCGAAGCGGGCTTGCGCGCAACCATCGAATCCGCCTCGCAACACGCCGAAGTCGTGATTATCGACACGCCCAACGCCCTCAGCGACCTCGTTGCCGAGTCCGTCACCTCCGCCGACGACGTGATCGTCGTCTCGAACCATGAGCGCACCGGCGCGAAGGGTGCAACCATGCTCCTCGAAATGCTGCGCGAGGCGGGTTTCCCCCGCGACCGCGTCCAGCTCGTCGTGGACGAGACCACGCGGGAGCCAGCCATGGAGATCGAAGAAGTGCTGGCGGCAACGCGAGTCGACTCCGCCTGGCTCATCCCCTTCGAGCCCACCGCTGCGAAGTTTGGGCCGGGCGCGCCAGTCACCGTCCGCGCCCCGCAATCGCCCTCAGCCCGGGCGATCCGCGCCATCGCGACCGGCATGATGGGCCAGTCCCATGCCCCCGCCAGTGGCTTCCAGCGCCACCAGCTCGCCACCGTCTAATCGCTCCAAGCTCCCGCCGACCGTAGAGTGGCCCCATTGCACTGGGAGGCCGCTGAATGAGGATGCCCGCTCTTGCGCTCGCCGCCGTGGCAGGGCGCCGCAAAGCCACGATCGAGCTTGCCCAGGATATCGAGCGTCGTGGCTTCGCCGGCATCTACTGCGCGAGCTTCGGCGATTCGCTCGGTCTCTGCCTATCGATGGCCCACGAGACGACATCGATCCGGTTCGGGACGAGCATCGTGCCGATTTACTACCGCCACCCGTTCGACATGGCCCAGTCGGCCGCCTACATCCACGAAGTCTCCGGCGGCCGGTTTGTCCTCGGCCTCGGCGTCAGCCATGGCCCGATGCACAGCCGGATGGGCGTCCAGGCGGGCAAGCCCATCTCCGACATGCGTGAGTACGTCGGAAAGGTCCGCGCAGCCGCCCAACAGGTGGGCGAGCTCCCGCCGATCGTCCTCGCGACCTTGCGCACCAAAATGGTCGAGCTCGCAGCCGAAATCGGCGATGGCGCCGTCTGGGCCAACGCCTCGCGGTCGCACATGGCCACTTCGCTGGGCCATGTGCCCGGCTCGCGCCGCGACACGGGCTTCTTCGTCGGCGACATGATCCCAACCTGCATCGACGACGACCGCGGGGCCGCCGCCGCCGTCGTGAAACGCGTCTTGCTCGGCTACGTCACCCTCCCGAACTACCGGAATTACTGGAAAGAGGCTGGCTACGTCGAGGAGATGGAGGCCATCGAGAAGGCGATCGTGGCCGGCGACCGGGAGAGCCTTCCCGGCCTCATGAGCGACCGCTGGCTCGCCGACTCGACCCTGTATGGCCCGAAGTCAGACGTATTCGCCGGTTTGGAGGCATGGTTTGCGGCCGGCGTCGAAACGCCCATCGTCGTCCCCTCATCCACCCGCGGCGGGCAAATGAAGGCCTTCGAGGAGATCTTCGCTGCTTTCGCCTAACGCCAAGCAGCGCTTCGGATGAACGCCGTGAGCTTCGAACAGGAGCTCCGGGCCGCGGTCGAGGCCGCGCGCGCCGCCGGGGTCGAAGTCGCCCGGATGCGCCAAGAAGGCCTCCGCTTCGGCCGGAAAGGCGGGCGAGAGCTCGTCTCGGAGGCCGACATCCGGGCCGCTGAAATGCTCTACAGCGCGTTGCACGGCGCGTTCCCAGACGACGGCTGGTTGAGCGAGGAGCACGTCGATACGGCCCACCGGCTCCGCCAGGACCGCGTCTGGATCGTCGACCCCATCGATGGCACGCGTGAGTACCTGAGCGGCGTCCCCGAGTACGCGATTTCGGTAGGCCTCGTGGTCGCCGGTGCACCCGTCCTTGGGGTCGTTTACAACCCGGCGAAGGACGAGCTCCACGCCGCAGTCGTCGGCGCTGAGGGCCAAGCCGCCGCTGCCAGCGCCCATCTCAAGGCTCAGCACGACATCCTCGTCGGGCGAGGCGAGCAAGAATGGGACGACATCCCGCCGCTCCCGGCCGGCAGCAAGACGCGGGGCGTCGGCAGCGTCGCCTACCGGCTCGCGCTCATCGCCGCCGGGAAGGGCGACGCCGTCATCACCGGCTACGGCCGCAGCGAATGGGACGTCGCCGCTGGCGCCGCGATTTGTCAGGCCGCCGGAATTACGGTAACCGATGTTCTGGGAGAACCCCTGCGCTTCAATCAGCCGTCACCTTCGGTCCGCGGATTGCTCGTCGCAGCCCCCAAACTGCACGCCCATCTCCTCGGACACCTCCGCCGGTACCTCCGCTGAAACCGGCTGTCTACCGGTCTGGCGTCCACTTTCGACCCGCATGGGCCGGACGGTTTCAAATGGTTGCGGTAGCGTGTCTGCCATGAGCATCAGGATTGGCATGGGCATCGCAGGATTTCCGTTTTCGTCGCCAGCGGCCTTCTTCGAGTGGGTCGACCTTTGTGAAGGCAGCACGATCGACTCCATTTGGTTCAGCGAACGGCTGGTCTCCGCGGCCCCAACACTCGAACCGATGACCGCCATGGCCGCCGTCGCCGGTGCGACCCGGCGCCTCAAGTTCGGCATGAACGCGATCGTCCTGCCGTTCCGGGACCCGCTGGTGCTCGCCAAGGAGTGCGCCACCCTCGACTTCCTCAGCAAGGGGCGTCTGCTGCCCGCCTTTGGCGTCGGCGCCGATATCGCGCCCGAGTTCCGCGCGACAGGCCGTAAACCCGAGGGGCGCGGCGCCTATTCGGACGAGATGATCGCGCTCCTAACGCGGTTCTGGTCGGAGGAGCACGTCACCCACGAGGGCCCGAACTTCCGCTACTACGACGTCACCATCAGCCCTCGCCCCGTCCAACAACCGCTGCCAATGTGGATTGGCGGGAGCAGCGAACCAGCCATCCGGCGCACGGCGCGGCTCGGGACGGGCTGGCTCGCGGGGCTCCAGTCGCCAGCCCAGGTCGCCCCGGTGGTCGCGGCGATCAAGCGCGAAACCGCCGCCGCCGGCCGCACCATCGACCCCGACCACTTCGGCGCGGGCTTCACCTTCCGCTTCGGCGAGAACGATGAACCGGCCGTCCAGCGCGCCGCCGCTGCCTTCCGGAGGTTTCCCGGCGCCCCAGACCCCGCGTCATATATGGCGGTGGGCGATGCCGCCGCGATCGTCGCCCGCGCTCAGGAATACGTCACCGCTGGGATCTCGAAATTTGTCCTCCGCCCCGTCGCGGAGTCCGACGCCGACTGGATGGACCAAACTCGCCGCCTGATCGACGAGGTTATCCCGGCCGTCCACTCGTAGCCTGCGGGAGCGGCTGCAGTCGCACCGCCCAGGCCTGTTCGGGGTCGCCGGGGTCGCTGGCCACGACACGCGAGGGCGTGAATACCGCGTGGACTTGCGTCGCGTCGGCAATCACCACTGCGGCGCGACGCTCCCAGACCGGGATTTTCAGCGCCCCGAGCAAGTCGGCGAGGCTGCGGTCGAGCCCGCCCTGGAGGATCCGGTCGCCCGCCTCAAACGAGCGGACACGAAGCGCCCCGGAGAGCCTGCCTGAGTCCACGACCGCATCCATCGCGCCAGCTGCCGGGGGCAGCGGGTCGAGGGCGACGGTCACCCGCCATCCGTCAGCGGCCGTGATCCCCGGCACGTTGACCGTTTTCGTCGTGAGCGGCGTCTCTTCGATCGGTAGCCCGATACGGACTACGCCGGCCGAGATCTCAACTTCGATGGGCCCAAAGGCGACCGTGCCCGATCCAGAAGCGAGCACTGCCGCCAACTGGTTGAGCCTCGCCCGCGTCACCTCGGCCTCCACCTTCCAGAAGATCGCCTCGCGCTCCACCACGAGCGTCCGGGCTTCGGGCAGGAGGTCCCGGAAGGCGGCCGCGTCGTAGGCTGCGCCCGCGGGGTCGCGGCGCACTGGCGCCAACCCGAGCGCACTCCGTTCGATTACCCCGAACGCCTCGCGCGCGCTTGCTGCGGCCCCCGCAAGCGCCACGTCCACACCGGGGGCGAGGTCCCGCATCAGCGGAAGCAGTTCGTGCCGGACGCGGTTGCGGAGAAAGGCGGCGTCGCGGTTCGAGGGGTCCTCGCGCGGCTCAAGGCCCGCCTCGAGGCAAACCTGGACGGTGTCTTCGCGCGTCAGGCAGAGCAGCGGCCGGAGGAGGCGCTGAGCGCCGCCCGGCACGGTCGTTGCGGCGAGGATGCCCTGGAGTCCGCGCACGCCCGTCCCACGGAGCAGGTGAAGCAGCACGGTCTCGACGTGGTCGTCGTTCGTGTGGCCGGTGACGACCGCATCGAGGCGTTTCTCGGCGGCGACGAACGCGAGAAACTGGTACCGCATCGCGCGGGCGGCCTCTTCGATGCCCCGACCGCGTTCGCGCGCCGCCTCCGCGACGTCTCCCTCGCCGCTCAAGAACGGGAGGCCAAGGTTCGCCGCGACCTGCCCCACAAACGCAAGGTCATCGCGCGAGTCAGGCCGGAGTTGGTGGTCGAAGTGCACCACGGTGAGGTCGAGCCCCAGCTCGGGCGCGAGGCGATGGAGGAGAAGCAAGGTCGCGAGCGAATCGGCGCCCCCCGAAACAGCGACCATCACGCGCGACACGCGGCGAAACAGCCGTTCATCGGCGGCGAAGGCCCGCACCCGGCTAAGGGCGTCGTCGAAGCTCAAGCCTGTCACTCGTGGGGAAACAGGCGCTGCCACCAGCGTTTCCCGGCGGGTGCCGGGTCGTCGGACGCCGGGCCGTGGACCACGATCGGGACTTCGCCCTCGCGTGCCCAACCCCAGCGGCGGCGCGCTTCGTGCTCGACGAATTGGTCGGAGGCGGCGTACGCCTTCACTCGGCGAGCCTCATCGCGCACTTGGGTCAGCTCAGCAACGCGCGCCTGTTCGGTGTCCCGCGCCTCCGCGAACGTGTCTTCCTGAAATCGGCTGTAGACGAGGCGGCCGCCCATGAACCCCAAGAGGACGAGGGCGAGAAACACCGGCCCAAAGGAGAGTGGGAACTTCCGCATCGGTAGGTGACAAAACTACGGCGGCGGCCGTCAATGCTCAAGCAGATGATCCAAATGGCAGCGGTCGTTGATCGTGTGCACATAGACCCGTCCGCGGCGCTTCGAAAGATGAGAAACACCCGCGAGGTCGGACCCGAACGACCGGAAGCTCGCCGCCGGCATCGCCAGCAACTCGCAGAGCATCAACCGCAACACGAAGTTGTGGGAAACAACGGCGACCGTCTTCCCTTCAAACCCTTCCAAACGCGAGAGCGTGCGGCGCACGCGCGAGACAACGTCGTTGAGGCTCTCCCCGCCTGGCATCGCCAGGCCGGCATCCTCGCCGGTCGCCCACTGGCCGAGGAACTCGGGGAAGCGTTCACGCATTGCGGCGAAGCTCATCCCCTCGGTCTCTCCGACATCCATCTCCGTCAGGTCAGCGTCGACCGTCAGCGGGACACCGGCGCCGGCGAGCGCGGCCGCCGTCGCCCCGGCGCGCTGCAGCGGGCTGACCACAATCTGGTCGAAGGGCTTCGTCGCGAATCGCGCGCCGAGGGCCGCCGCCTGGCGCTGTCCGTGCTCGGTCAGCGGAATGTCGGCGCGGCCAAGGCCCAAGCCGTCGCGGTTATATGCGGTCTCGCCGTGGCGGATGAGGTAGAGGTCCACGCCGCCCAGTGTGCCGCCGGCCCGGTTAGTCGTCGAACCGCCCGACCCGCCGCCAGGCATCATGCGCGGCCGAACGCTCGTCGAGCTCGATCGAGAGCCGCGTGATCAGGCCGGCCTCCCGGCCGGGCAAGAGCGACGCGACGAGCATCTCCGGGCGCGCCGTTGCGTCTTGGTGGGCGCTCAGCCGCATCAACAGCTCGACCCCGCCTTCGGCCTCGCGGCAGCTCAGCCCCGCCGTCAGCGCGACCAGGTCGATGGTCCGCGGCCGGTCCCGGCGGTCGTCGAGGTACGGCCATTCGCTCGCCTCCGAGAAGGCCCGCACCGCTGACTCCGCCTCGGCGATGTCCACACCCTCGACCAGCACCACGTAGTCGGCCCAGGCCGCCACAGACTGGGGCGCCGGACCGCTGACCGCGACTTCCTCCACGGTGACCACCGAGAGCTCGTCCGTCGTTTGCGCTGCAAGCCGCTCGACAAAGGTCTCCAGCGTGACGCGTTCGTCGAGAGTGATGTCGACGATCTCCGATTCGGCGGCGAATCCGAGGGGGAGCGGGCCCGCGAATTGGAGCTTTGGATGCGGCGTGAAGCCCTGCGAATACGACAAGGGCAGCTCCGCGCGACGGAGGCAGCGCTCCCAGTAGCGCAGGACATCAAGGTGCGACAGGTAGCGCACGCGCGTGCCTTTGCGGAAGCGGAGCCGGATACGTTGGGCGCTCACTCGTCCGATGCTAGCACGGCGGCGTGCTCACCCGAGCGGCCGGTGCCCGAGCCGCCAGGCGCCTACCCATCGCACCACCAACCCTGGAGGCCGCGTCCAGCGCCGTGATTGCTGGCGTTGTACCGCGTGCTGCGCCGCCACGACTTGCTCGGCCTCGGCGCGCGCGGAGCGAAGGACATCGGTGAAGTGCATGTCGTTATCGAGACCGGGCAGCATCGTCGCCTCCAGAAAAGGGGATGCCGTCACCGTAGTGCAACGCGCTACACCCCTTCCATGAGCCAGTTCACACACCGCCGATGTCGTCCGTGACGGGCTTCACAGACGAGCGGATCACCTGGCAGGCCCCTGTGCTGGCTGACGACAGGCTAGGCGGAAACCGCCGCCGCGAGCTGCTCGGCGGCCGTGTGCGGGTCCATCGAACGGGCCGCAACGCTGGCGACCAGCCGGGCGAGGTCGTCTTCCGGGGTCGCCCGCCGTATCTTTTCGAGCAGGATGGCCCGCGCGATGCTCAGCACCGCGTGGCGCGCGTCGTCACGAAGCCGTGAGGCCAACTCGCCCGATGTCTCGAGCTCCTTCCGGTGCGCGTCGATCGCGTCCACCAGCGGCGCCAACCCTTCGCCCCGGATCGCCGTCGTCTTCAGGATCGGAGGGCGGCGGCTCCCGGCGGGGGCGAGGCTGAGCAGGGCCTGGAGCTGGCTCACAAGCACGTCGGCGCCGGGGTGGTCGGCCTTGTTCACCACCAAAACGTCGGCGATCTCGATGATCCCCGCCTTGAGCGCCTGGATGTCGTCGCCCGTCCCTGGGTTGTTCACCAGGATGGTGGTCAACGCCGTGCCGGCGATCTCAACCTCGTCCTGGCCCGCCCCAACAGTCTCGATCAGCACGTAGTCGAAGCCGAACGCGTCCATCACAGAGACGACGTCGTTAATCGTCGGGGCCAAGCCGCCGAGCGCGCCGCGGCCGGCCATCGAACGCATGTAGACGCCTTCGTCGAGCGCCAGGTCTTGCATGCGGATGCGGTCGCCGAGGATAGCGCCGTGGGTGAATGGGCTCGACGGGTCGACCGCGACGATCCCGACCTTGTGGCCGCGCGTGCGCATCTCTTTGGCGAGCGCGCCGGTCAGCGTGCTCTTGCCCGAACCGGCCCCGCCGGTGATCCCGACGATGTGGGCCTTCCCGGAGTGCGGGAAAAGCTGGCGCACGTACTCCCGGCCCTCCGGCGTTTCGCCTTCGACCCGAGTGATGACGCGGGCAAGCGCGCGGCGCTCGCCCCGGAGAAAGCGCTCGACCATGTCGTCCACGTGGACTACTTCACGTGTTCGTAGACGAATTTCACGATGTCCTGGGTGTTGGTGCCGGGCCGGAAAACGGCCGAAAACCCGATGTCCGCGAGCTTCGCCGAGTCTTCCTCCGGGATGATCCCACCGCAAAACAGGAGGACGTCGTCCTTGCCGATACCGCGCTTGCCCAGCTCATCCACGACGCGCGGGAAGAGCTCCAAGTGCGCGCCCGACAGGATCGAGAGGCCGACCACGTCGACGTCTTCCTGGAGCGCCGCCTCGGCGATCATCTCGGGCGTCTGGCGGATGCCGGTGTAGATGACTTCGCAGCCCCCGTCGCGGAGCGCGCGGGCGACCACTTTGGCGCCGCGATCGTGGCCATCAAGGCCCGGCTTCGCGATCAGAACGCGGATTTTCTTGCTGGGTGCGGGTGCTTGGCTCATTTCTGGTCCCTGTCTCGGCTATCGATGTGCGTGGCGGAAATGGTACGGGAGCGCGCGATCAGGCGCTCGCCGCGAGCTTGTCGAACGCCGAGACGACCTCGGCGGGCGCCTGGACGAGCTCGATGAGCACGCCAGCTGCCCCGATCGGCGCCTCAGCG